>JAGCYD010000011.1 GCA_017960985.1 Bacteroidaceae bacterium | reverse complement strand
TTTTAATTTTTAATTTCTAATTTATTATTGTATCTTCGTACCCAATATGATCGAAAAAACACGAGGAGTTGTTCTGCATACACTGCGTTATGGTGATACAAAATCAATAGTTACGCTGTTTACCGAATCGCGCGGTGCGGTAAGTTTTATGGTGCGTATTCCACAATCGCATCGGTCGGCATTGCAGAATATCCTTTTGTCACCTCTAAGTTTGTTGGAGGTGGATTTTGATTATCAAGAGACACAAAAGTTACAACGGTTGATAGATATACGGGTAGATGAGCCCTATCAGTCGTTGCCTTACAATCCTATGAAGCAGACGATAGCTTTGTTTCTGTCTGAATTCCTTTATTATAGTTTGCGCGAGGAGCAGGAAAATCCAGAGTTGTTTGCCTATCTGTCAAATTCCCTGTTATGGCTTGACAACCGTTCATCGGGCTTTGCTAATTTCCCTTTAACCTTTTTGATTCGTCTGTCACGCTTTCTTGGCTTTTGGCCGAATACAGATGTGGAGGATTTGTCTTCAGGGGTGTATGTTTTTGATCTGGTTGATGCTGAAATGAGAACAACACAGCCTCCTCATGGCTCTTATCTTGAGCCACGGGAGGCAGCGCTCGTTCCCATATTGATTCGCATGGATTTTGGAACCATGCACCTATTTCGTTTCTCTCGAGAGCAGCGAGCTCGCTTAATGCAGATATTGAATGACTATTATCGTCTGCATATACCTCACTTCCCCGAACTCAAGTCAATGGCAATATTACGCGAAGTGTTGAGTTAATCCAAAGAGAAACCTGCAAAAGGTTTTTCCTCCTCCTTGGGTTCACTAAAGGTTGCGTTTTCTTCCATTGAGACAATATCCTCTTCTCCGCTTTGGATACGATCCAGTTCTTTCTTGGTACGACGGAAAGTAGGTGTATTCTCTACGCGTGAGATAATATCCTCGTCGTCCAGTTCATTGGGCGAGAATATAAAGATATAGGGTCGTCTGCGGCGTGGAGTAGTGCGGTCCGCTTCGGGATAGTAAACACCGCGAAGCACTTCTTTATGTTCTTGTGCCTCTCGGTCGTCCTCTTCTTGTTGTTGAGTGTTTTGCTCGATGATGGCTTGCATGCCAGGGACATTCTGTAACCCGAATCCACTTGCGAGTAGCGTAACCTTGATGCGATTGCCGAGAGTGGGGTCGGTAGCCATGCCCCATTTCGTTTCCACATCCTTGGAGAACTGTCTCATGAACTTGTGGACCTCGTTCATCTCCTCCATGGTGAATTGCTGACTTTCCTCTGCATCACTGAAGTTGATATACAATAGAACTTTCTTTGAGTTGAAGATATCATTGTTGTTGAGCAACGGTGACTTGATGGCCTCCTCAATGGCTTTGCTAATACGCTTCTCACCTTCTCCGTAACCAGTACTCATCAATGCTACGCCTCCATTTTCAAGTACGGTCTTCACATCACGGAAGTCAAGATTTATCTTACCTCGCATCGTAATGATTTCAGCAATGGAGCGTGCCGCGATAGACAGCGTGTCGTCAGCGCGCGCAAAGGCGTTGATGACAGTAAGTTCAGGATATATTTCGCGCAGGCGTTCGTTGTTGATAACCAATAGGGCATCCACATGCTTTTTGATTTCCTCGACACCTTCCAATGCTTGGTCAATCTTTTTGTTGCCCTCGAAAAGGAAGGGGATAGTAACGATACCTACCGTAAGAATACCTTTTTCCTTTGCGCATTGTGCAATAATTGGTGCGGCACCTGTACCGGTCCCACCACCCATTCCTGCCGTGATAAACGCCATTTTGGTTCCATCGTTCAGCATGTTCTTCACATCTTCAATGCTTTCCAATGCGGCTTGGCGTGCCAGTGCGGGGCGGTTACCTGCTCCGAGTCCTTCTTTGCCCAATTGCAATTTGTTGGGAACGGGGCTATCGGCTAATGCCTTATTATCCGTATTGCATACCAAATAAGTTACATCGTGGATACCCTCGTTGAACATGTGGTTTACGGCATTGCCACCTCCACCTCCCACGCCAATCACCTTGATGATGCTGGGGTTATTCACACGATTGAGGTTTGTGAACTGTATGCCGTCATCTACACTAAGAGTGGATTTTGTTACTTCGTCCATAATTGTATGTGATTTCGTGGTTATTATTTAGATTCTTGTTCATCGTCTTTTTCTACAAACATATCTTGCATCAGATTGACAAATCTATCCAAAAGTGGTTTCTTGGGTTTCTTGTTGACTATAGATTCCTCTGGAGAGGTTTGTTCGTTTTCCGCTGCGAGTTCTCCATTCTCATCTACCTCCGACAATGTTTCTTCACTGCCGTCGATGATGGGTTGGCCATCGATCTCTTCCACACAGTTTGTGTTACCTTTAGCGAGCATGGCTATAAGGGTGTCGATGCTTATGCCTTGTGGCGCGATAACTCCAGGAGCAACTTCTGCTGTTGTTATTAAGGATTTTGCCATCTTCACTTTTTGGAACTGAGTGAAGTGTTTGATAGCCTCAGGTATGTCTTGAAGTTGGGCCGCCCCACCTGTAATCACGATGCCGGAGAGAAGACGATCGCTGACATTCTTAATCTGATTCCAGACATTCATGATAATTTCCTCTTGTCGGGCACCAATGATATATTGCAGGTCGTTCTCTGACAAGGTGCGATCGTTGCTTATCGGCAGCATTTGTGGATTGTCGCTCTCTGCAGCTACATAGGCAATACCGTATTTCCGCTTCAAAGTCTCTGCCTCTTCAAACTCCATCTGCTGACTTGTTGCAATATCATTGGTGATATTGTTTCCTCCTAAAGGAATAACGACCAGATGACGGAGTATGTTCCCATTATATACTGTAACGGAGGTTGTTCCTGCACCAAAATCTATCATTGCACATCCAGAGCGCTTTTCGCTGTCAGAAAGTAAGGCGTCTGCCAAGGTCATGGGGGAAATGAAGAGGTCGGCAATTTCAATGCCAGCCATGCGCATACACTTATGAATGTTCTCTAAAAGTGCATTTTTGGCAATGACATTGATGAAGCGTGCCTCTATCTGGTCACTTTGTATGCCGACAGGGTCGGCAATAGGACGATTCCCGACTATATATTCCTGCGGAACCACATCCAAGATTTGTGAGTCGGTGTATTCTGTGGCACGGTTGTTATCCATGAGATTATCCACTAATTCTGGCGTAATCTTAACCTTCATCTCCAGTCCTCGTGAGATGAAGTTACTGGCAGAATGTAGGGACTGCCCACTGACACCGACATAGGCTCGGGAAACTTTGGCGTTAAGCCGTTCGTTTATCCGCTGGACAATACTGGTAATTGCCAGTGTGGTTTTGTCGATGTTGTAGATAACGCCTCTTTGAATAGCGTCGTTTGCTCTCTCTTGCTCGATGGCAAGAATCTGAATGGTACCGTCTGGCTTCTTTTTGCCTGCAATGCCTCGAATTGCGGAAGTTCCGAACTCCAGGGCAACAATGATCTCTTTTTCTACTCCCATAATGGTATGATTTTGTTATTTTGTGCAGATGATTTGATTTTGGTATGTTGCGTCTATTCTCTTGTATTTATTCCAACCGGCCTTGGGCAATCCCTTTTCATAGAAAAGCCGGACGCGCTGTAGTTTCTCGGCGATATTCTTCGGTTCCCCGAGTACAATCGTCAGATTCCCGACACGCGGTATTATCTCTACATTCCCATTGCCGTCAATGTTTATTTGTTGTGTTTGTAGATTCCAGTAGGAATCATCTTCTATATATTTACCCAACGAAAGCAGTTTTGTACTGGCATATTTCCGTGAGACATTTCCCGTAACGATGCAAAGCTTGGTGCTGATTCCACCGGCTGGAAGAATATTTCCCTGCCTGTCAATATAGAACTCGTCGCCGTCTTGTGAAAATACATGTAAAATGGGATGCATGGGTACAATGCGGACACAGACCTTGCCGGATGCCGTATGATAGCAGTTGGCCGTATCAATATAAGGATTTTTCGTTAGGATTTGTTCTATTTCGTCTAAGTTGATATCGGCAAGCATTTTTCCTTTTGGGGCAATCTTGTTCTGGGCCATCAGGTCTGCCACAACCTTCTTGTTGATGAGGCAGTTCTCGGCAGAGTCCGTAATCTCAAACTCAAAGCCTGTACATACCATCTCATCAACGGGACGGCTTACTTTCACCAAGGCAAATACGAGATAGCCCAAGGCTGCAGCCAATAGAAGTATTTTCAGTAGGGTTTTAATCATTCTCGTTACTCAATATCTTGGTTATTTCTTCTGCATAGTCTTCGATGTCGCCTGCTCCGAGCGTGACAAGGACATCGAATCCACCACGACGAACGATGTCGGTAATGTCTTCTTTGTGGCACATTTCCTTTTTGATGCCTTCGCGCAGATTGTCATAGATGAGTTGGTTCGTCACACCGGGAATGGGTTTCTCGCGTGCAGGATAGATATCTACGATGGTGACATCATCAAGCAATGAAAGAGCGTCTGCGAATTCCTTATAAAAATCGCGCGTACGCGTATAGAGATGAGGCTGGAATATAGCCTTTATGCGTTTTCCTTCGTAAAGTTGTTTGACGCTCAGTATGCTTTGTCGTATTTCAGCAGGGTGATGGGCATAGTCGCTTAGATATACCATTTTGTTTGTGCGGATATGGAAGTCGAAGCGACGGTCCACGCCCTTGAATGTAGCCATGCCTTGGCGAATTTCTTCCGCAGAGACTCCTGCCAATTGTGCAAGTGCCATGGCGGCAATGCCATTTTCGATATTGACACAGACAGGGACGCCGAGGTTGATGTCAGCAATATTTCCTAAAGGCGAAACCAAATCAAAGACGATTTCTCCATTTCCAATTCTGACATGCTCGGCATGGAAGTCGCCTTCGTCCCGACTATAGGTATAAGAGGTTACTCCCTTTTGGGTGTCTGGCTTCATTTTCAATCCAGTATGCAGGATAAGGTATCCGTCGGGAAGGATAAGACTTGTATAGTGGCGGAAACTCTCCAGATAAGCCTCTTCCGTTCCATAGATATCAAGATGGTCAGCATCTGTGGCCGTAATAACGGTTGCCCATGGTGTGAGCCAATGGAAAGAACGGTCGAATTCGTCAGCCTCAATTACAACATAGGGACTCTTTTTACTCAAAATATAGTTTGTTCCGTAGTTCTTGGTAATTCCGCCAAGGAAAGCATTACAATCAACATGACTTTGATGAAGTAGGTGCGCTGCCATGGAAGATGTTGTCGTCTTTCCATGTGTTCCGGCAACACAGAGCCCGCGAAGAGAACGGGTAAGTGTCCCGAGCACTTGAGCGCGTTTCTGCATCTCAAAACCATTGTTGTGGAAATACTGTAGTTCCGAATGCTCAGCGGGGATAGCAGGCGTATATACGACGAGACATGTGTCGGGTTGCTTGCAGGCTTCGGGTATTAGACTGATGTTGTCCTCATAATGAATCTGCGCACCTTCTTCTATAAGTCGTCGGGTCAGGTCACTCGGTGTTTTGTCGTAACCTGCCACTAAAAGACCACTATGTAAGAAATAGCGTGCGATGGCGCTCATGCCGATTCCACCGATTCCTACAAAATATACTGCCTTTATATTCTTTGCATCCATATCCCTATTTCTTATTTGGTTTAGCCGAAGCCAGTTTTATGACTTCTTTGGCAATCATTTTCGCGGAGTCTTTATAAGCCATCTTGTTGGCATTCTTTCCGAGTTCCTTGAGTCGGTTCTTGTCTTTAACGACCTCCAAGGCGAGTTGTATCAGTTTGTCTTTTGCCTCTCCGTCTTTCACAATCAATGCGGCTTTTTTGTTGACCAGAGCCATCGCATTGCAGGTTTGGTGGTCTTCAGCCACATTGGGCGAAGGAACCAGTATGGAAGGCTTCCCCAATAGACAAAGTTCACTGATACTGCTGGCACCGGCGCGTGAAATGACGATGTCGGCAGCCTTATAGGCTTGTTCCATGCGGGAGATAAAGTCCGTCACATAAAGGTTCTCGGGTTTCCCCTCCTTTGCCAGAGTCTCTTGAATCTCTTTGTAGTAATATCCGCCGGTTTGCCAGATGAATTGTATCTTCGAGTTGCGTATCAGTTCTAAGTTGCTCAATACACTTTCATTGATGGTTCGGGCTCCTAAACTTCCTCCTATGATAAGGACGGTTGATATATCGGGCTCCAGACCAAAAATGGCAGATGATTCTGTTTTGGTTAGGGTGGGGTCTAACAACCCTTGACGGACAGGATTCCCGGCCAGAATGATTCGTTCTTTGGGGAAGAATCGTTCCATACCCTCGTACGCCACACATATCTTTTGTGCTTTCTTTGCCAGTGTTTTGTTGGTCAGTCCGGCATAACTATTCTGTTCTTGTATCAAGCAGGGAATCCCCAGTTCGTATGCTGCATTTAAGGTCGCGCTGCTGGCATATCCACCCACGCCAACCGCCACATCGGGTGCAAATTCTCGGATGGTCTTTTTGGCAATGCGCTTGCTTTTCAGGAAATCGATAACCACACCGATGTTAGCAGGTTTCCACAAAGGACGGTAAAGACCACGGATAGGAAGCCCTACGATTTTATATCCTGCGGCAGGTACGCGTTGCATTTCCATTCGTCCGTTAGCCCCTACAAAGAGAATCTTGGCTTTTGGTTCAAGTTCTCGTATGGCGTTAGCGATGCTTACGGCAGGAAAGATATGTCCTCCCGTGCCACCTCCGCTTATGATGATTCTCAATTCACTCATGGTTTGTTTTAGGTTTTCTTTATGTGGTTTCCTTTTCAGGTTCTGTTGGTTCTATTTGTTTTGCTGTATAACTTACGCTTAATATCATACCAATATAGGCACAAGTGATGAAGGTCGATGTTCCTCCTTTGCTGACCAAAGGTAGCGGTTGTCCCGTGACAGGCATAGCCCCTACGGATACGGCCATATTAACCATTGCTTGTACAACCAGCATTAAGGATAGCCCCATGACCAGATAGGCAGGGAACCGGTTCTTGCATCGTTCTGCAATACGCATGGCTCGGTAAAGCAACAGAAGGTACATAAACATGACAAGGATACCACATTCAATACCACCTTCTTCGATGATGATGGCATAAATAAAGTCCGATACGGCATGGGGCAGGAAGTCGCGCTGTACACTCTGGCCAGGTCCTTTTCCTATGACATTGCAGGTTGCCACTGCTATTCTGGCATGTGTTACCTGTATATTGTCGTGTATGTTGTACTCTTTGGGGTCTGCGGGAAGTTCATTGCCGCTCTTCACGCGTTTCGACCAAGTCTCAAATCTATGCAACAAAGGAAGTTCGCTAATTGCCGTTGCTGCTTTATCGGGAACATATTTCAGGGTGCAGTATCCTATGCTACCAGTCATCACGATACCTATAATAATGCTCCACAACCATTTTTTCGGGGCCTGGGCAATCCAGGTCATCATGAATATTACCATAAAGATGATACCTGCCGTAGAGAAATTTTCACCAACGATAAGTAAGCAGATGACAGCGGTTAGGCCCGCAACCCATTTGAAGGCTTGTTTCGAGGCTCCGCCCGTTGCTTTATCTCGCATGGTGGCAAGCAATGTTGCGACAGTCCCGACCAAAGTCAGTTTGGCAAATTCCGATGGCTGTATGGTAATGCCGGCAATCCTAATCCATCGGGCTGCATTGTTTATTCGCCCCATAAAGAGTACGGCAAATAGCAGGATAAACGCGACAAGCAGGCCGAAGACACTTAAGAACTTAAAACTCGTGCAGGGCATCTTGTGGATGACCCATGTGATAAACAATCCGATAATGATGTAGGAAGTGTGTTCCACAACAGGTCCCCAGTAGCGTGCCGAAGCGTAGGTCATACGGCTGGATGCGCTGTAAACTTCCACGATGGAAATCATACACAGCGCAAGAAGTATCATCCACACGACGCTGTCACCCTGTAGAAAACTTTCCTTTTTGATGTTTATGTTTGATAGTTTCATCATTATCGAATATCTAAATATTGTTAGAGTTCCCGAACGAGTGTCTTGAATTGCTCCCCTCTGTCTTCCATGTTCTTGAATAGGTCAAAACTGGCACAGCACGGACTTAACAAGACGCAGTTTCCAGCCTTTGCCATGTTCACACAGGCTTCTACACAGTCTTTCATGCTGTGGGTGTCTGCCACGGGAATGCCTAGACGGTCGAAGGCATTATGCAGTTTTGCATTGTCAACGCCAAGATAGACCAGCCCTGCACATTTCTGCTGGACGATGTCCAAGAGTGTGCTGTAATCGTTTCCCTTGTCTTTTCCTCCCACGATGAGAATAGTAGGGCGGTCCATAGCCTGTAAGGCTACAAAGCATGCATCTACATTTGTTGCCTTCGAGTCATTGATGTAAAGTACACCATTTTTCTCAGCCACGCGTTCCAGACGATGTTCTACACCGGGGAACTCATTTAGGCATTGTAGGATTAAAGCCTCGTCCACTCCCACCTGACGGGTAGCCCAATAGGCGGCCAGTGCATTTCGCTTGTTGTGCTGCCCCATTTGGGAGAAGGTCAGTCCCAGTTTCTCAAAGTCACTATCCTCAAAGGGTTTCAGGGTTGGATTCCCAAACTTCGCAGGTTTCGATGAAGGGGTGGGCTGTGGAGCATATCCTTTGGCTCGTTTCTTCAGTTCCTCATCGATATGTTCGTCCTGTTTCCAATAGACGAAAGTTTCCTGTGGTGTCTGGTTTTGTATGATACGCATCTTCGAGTCTGTATAGTTTTGCATCTCGAAATCGTAACGGTCGAGATGGTCTGGTGTAATATTCATCAGCACGGCAATGTCAGCACGGAAGTCGAACATATTGTCCAGTTGGAACGAACTAATCTCAAGCACATACCAGTCATGATCCTCTTCCGCTACTTGCAAGGCGTAGGAACGGCCTATGTTGCCAGCCAAGCCGACATCTGCACCCGAGCGTTTCATGATGTAGTAGATGAGGCTGGTTGTCGTTGTCTTACCATTCGAACCCGTGATGCAGATGGTTTTCCCGTGACTATATCGTTTGGCAAATTCAAGTTCACTCAAGATGGGTGTGCCTTTGGCAATGAGTTTCTGTATGAGCGGAGCGGTGTCGGGGATACCAGGACTTTTCACCACTTCGTCCGCGTTGAGGATGCGGTCTTCGGTATGTCCTCCCTCTTCCCAGTCTATATGGTGCTCCTCCAGCATGGTTCTGTATCGTTCTTTGATGGAGCCCATATCGCTGACAAAGACATCCCACCCTTGCTTCTGGGCAAGGATGGCTGTGCCAATGCCGCTTTCTGCTGCGCCGAGTCTCGCGATTCGTTTCATTTCTAATCTATCTAATCTTCAGTGTTATAATGGCCAAAGCCGAGGTTATGATGGTTGTTATCCAGAATCGTGTTGTAATCTTTGATTCCAACCAACATCCCTTAGGCCAGTTCCAGAGAATACGCAAGTCGCTGTCTAATTGCCCCGGTTTAATACGGAAAGCATCGTGAATAGGAGCCCGTTTGAAGACTCTCCACTTCTTTCCTTGCTTGTTTCCCATCTTGGCGTATTTGGTCTGCAGCAATACGCTGATACTTTCGCACAGGAAAACGAAGCAAAGTACGGGAATGAGCAGTTCTTTATGAATAATGACTGCGGTTACAGCAATGATTCCACCGATGGCCAGACTACCTGTGTCGCCCATGAATACCTGGGCGGGGTAAGCGTTATACCAGAGGAAACCGACAAGTCCACCCATGAAAGCCAATAGGAATATAACCAGTTCTTCACTGCCAGGCACATACATGATGTTCAGGTAACTTGCCATTCCGATATGGCTGCTCACATAGGTCAATATAGCCAAGGCAAAGACCATGATAGCCGAATTTCCGGCACACATTCCATCCATGCCGTCGTTCAAATTAGAGCCGTTGCTTACAGCCATGACGACGAATGTTGTGATGAATACAAACAGTATCCAGCCTGCAGCGGAACGATATTTGCCTAAGAACCCCATCACCTCGCTATAGTTGAGATTGTTGTTTTTCACGAAGGGAATGGTCGTAATGGTACTTTTTACAGGTTCGCTTTTATACACTACCTCTGTCTGGTTTTTATTCACAATTTGTACATTCTCGCGAATCACAGCATCGGGACTTAGCCAAAGAGTCAGTCCAATCCCCAATCCTAATAAAGCCTGACCGGCTAATTTGTAGATGGGTCGTAGTCCGTCTTTATTGCCTTTCATTTTGATGAAGTCGTCGATGAAGCCAATAGCCCCGAGCCAAAGTGTGGTGACAATCATCATCAACATGTAGATGTTACGCAGACGCCCTAACAACAGACACGGTACAACTGTTGCAATGATAATGATGATGCCTCCCATCGTAGGTACGCCTTTCTTCTCTACACCATACGGGTCAATGGATTTGTCGCGTTGCGTCTCACTACCGCCATGTCGTTTCATCCATTTGATGAAATACTCACCAAACCAAATGGAGATAATCAAGGAAAGGACTAAGGTTAGGATGGCACGGAAAGAGATGTACGACCACAGGTGTGCACCTGAGATGCCGTATTCTCCGAGATATCTAAACAGGTAGTATAACATAAACTTTCAATCTTCAATTCTCAACTAATCCCAAAACATTCCCGTATGACCTCGTGGTCATCGAAATGGTGCTTCACACCTTGTATGATTTGATAGTCTTCGTGTCCTTTGCCAGCCACGAGGATGACATCGCCTGGATGAGCCATCATACATGCGGTACGGATGGCCTCTTTCCGATTCACAATGCTCAGCACATTGCGGCGTTGTTCGTCAGTCAGGCCAGCCAACATGTCGTTGATAATGTCCTGAGGGTCTTCGAAGCGTGGGTTGTCGCTGGTGATGATTACACGGTCGCTCTGCTTTACGGCTTCTTGTGCCATCAGTGGACGCTTGCCTTTGTCCCGATTACCTCCGGCGCCGCATACCGTCCAACACTGACCTCGCTTTTGAAGAACCTCGTTGATGGTTCCCAGTACATTTGCCAAAGCATCGGGTGTGTGGGCGTAATCGACAATGGCCGTCACGCCTTCACGGCTGCGGATGGTTTCGAATCGTCCGTTTACGGGTTTCATGATGCTGAGGGCAATGAGTACCTCCTCGGGTTCTCTTCCTAACATGATGGCTGCACCGTACACGGCGAGAAGGTTGCTGACATTGAACCGTCCCACAAACTGTACAAATACCTCATGCCCGTCAATGTCAAGGTTCATACCCTCGAAACTCTCTTCCAGTATTCGTGCCTTATAATCTGCCGCTGTACGCAGGGCGTAAGTCTTAATCTCGGCTTTTGTATTCTGTACCATAAACAACCCATTCTTGTCATCGGCATTTGTGATGGCAAAGGCTCCTTGTGGCAACATGTCGAAGAATCCTTTCTTGGCGTCGCGGTAGGCCTCAAAGGTCTTGTGGTAGTCCAAATGGTCGCGTGTAAGGTTCGTAAACAAACCTCCGGCAAAAGTCAGTCCTCCGATGCGTTGCTGACTGACAGCATGCGAACTTACCTCCATAAAGGCATATTCACAGCCTTCATCGGCCATCTGTCCCAACAATCGGTTCAGCGTGATGGGGTCTGGCGTAGTACATTCCGTAGGTACGGCTTTCCCGTCGATATAGTTGCACACTGTGCTACATAGTCCTGCCTTGTAGCCAAAACGGCGGAACATGTTGTACAGCAGCGTGGCAATGGTGGTTTTCCCGTTTGTTCCTGTTACACCGACCAGTTTCATCCGAAGGGTGGGGTCTCCGAAAAAATGTGTTGCCAATGGCCCTACTACAGCCTCGGTGCTGTCATATTGCACATAGGTAATGCCGTCGGTCAGCGTGTCGGGCAATATCTCACAGACAATGGCCGTAGCCCCCAGTTCCAACGCTTTGGGGATATAGTTGTGTCCGTCAGCCTGTGTGCCACGCATGGCAATAAAGGTGTTGCCTGCCTTAATCTGACGCGAGTCGATTTCTATACCAGTGACTTCGATTTCGGTGTTTCCGACAATCTTTGTTGGCTTGGTTAGTGCAATTAGTTGTTTTAGGGTCATATCTTTGTTTCTCCTTTCTCGTTTCTCACTTCAAACTTATCGAAATAGTTCTTCCTTTTGCGTTCTTTGTGCCCGCAGGAATGCTTTGTCCAACTACGGTTCCCGTTCCGTGTAGTTTGACTTTCAGTCCTGCATCTTGCAGCTGATAAATTGCATCGCGTGCTCCCATTCCCATGACATTGGGTACGGTATTGGGGGCTTGTACTTGTGTGGATTCGTCTTTCAAAACTCCTCGCCAGGATATGTCCATCATGCTTAGCAGTTTGCGTGCGTCTTGTGTATTTCCGTTAGTCACGACAGGGGTGAATATACTCGTCGAGTCCGCGGCTTCGCGTGGGTCACGGCTAACGCCTTGGTTCATGACCAACTGGCTGATTTCACTGAATACAGGACCACATTGTCCTCCGCCAGATGCGGGAAGTCCTCGCTTGCGGATGCAGACGATACAGGTGTATTTAGGATTGTCGCTGGGGAAGTAACCGCAGAAACTAACCATGTAGGCATGGCTGGCATAACTGCCGTTCTCTGCCACCTGAGCCGTGCCGGTTTTTCCGCTTACCTTGAATCGCTTGTTTCCGGCTTTTCGTCCCAGACCTTCGCTGACCACCTTCTCCAGAATCGTGCGGATGTCGCGGAGTGTATGCGGAGAACAGATTTGCTCTTTGATGACCTCTACGGGGAATTCACGGACAACCTGTCCGTTTGCCATTTCCGCTTTTACAAAGCGTGGGCGTACCATACGGCCGTTGTTGGCAATGGCATTGTAGAAAGTCACGGTACTGATGGGAGGTATCTGTGTTTCATAACCGATGCTCATCCAAGCCAAAGCCGTTTTTGACCAGTTGCCCTTGGTCTTGTCGGTGTCTGGCATGCGTACGCGCGGATTGGCACCCATCGGCAGTCCGAGAGGACTGCCGACTCCCAGATTGTAAAGTCCTTGAACATACTTTTCGGGATGGTCGTGGTAGGCATCGTCTATCAGACGACTCACGCCGATGTTTGAACTATATTCGAGCACTTCCGTTACATTCAGGTTCCCATAGCCGCCTTTGCGCCAGTTGTGGTCTTTCATGGGGCGACCGTGCATCATATAGACGCCGCTTCCGGTTTCCACTCGGGTCTCGGGGGTGATTTTCCCGTCTTCCAATGCCACCATGATACTACCCGTCTTGAAAGTCGAACCAGGTTCCCATAGGGCATTGATGGCATCGTTCTGTACTTCGTAGTATTCACCGTCCTCTTTGTCCCGTGTCAGACTGACCATGGCTTTGATGTCTCCTGTGGCCACCTCCATCAGGATGACAACCCCCTTGTCTCCGTTTACTTCCTTCAGTTTATTGCGGATGGCTTTCTCTGCGATGTCTTGCATCGTAGCATCGATAGTGGTAACCAAATCGTGGCCGTTCACAGGTTGCTGGTCATAGAAGTTAATCATCTGGTTCCTCACTTTCGAACGGTGTTTGATGCCGTTTTCACCACGCAGTATAGTGTCGTAGCACCATTCCAATCCGCTTACGGCTTTTGCCGAGTCTTTGGATAAGTTTCCCAGTGTGCGGCTTGCCAATGAGCCATAAGGCTTTTTGCGGAGCATGATGCGCTCTGGGTTGAACCCGCCTTTGAGGGGAGTTTCCCGAAGCAGTGGCAGTTCCTTGACTTGCTTATACTGGATATAGGTGGCCAGGCCAGACGGATATAGGTTCCAGGCGTGAGACCTGCGTCTCTTGCCGTCGAGGAAGCGTTTCTTGAACCACTCTACAGATTTGTCGGGGAAAATCTCATGTAGCCCCATGGCGATGCTGTCGGCCTTGGTGGCAACCATCGAGTCGCGCCAATGTTGTGCTTCTTGACGGGCTGCACTATCTTTGTCGATAACCACATAGTCCATGAACAGACGATATTGGGGCAGTGAAGCCACCATGACCTTTCCGTCAGCAGAAAAGATACTTCCACGACCGGCTTCCACACTGATGCTGTCTGAAACAAAACGCAGACTGACTTTTCGCCAGTAGTCGGCATGCAGTAGCATGGTATTCAGTGCCGTCCCCAGAATATACAAACCAACCAGACTGATGCCGAATAGTATCAGTCGGAAGCGTTTGATGGATTTTCTGTTGTTGGCTGCCATGGATTTTAGTCGTTGGGGCTAATGGTGAATGGAGGTTCGGTCGCAGGGGCAAGTGTGGTGTCACCGAGGGCTTTCAGTCGCTCCTCGATTTTGCTCTGGCGCGTGCGCGTAGTGAGCTCGCTTGAGCGCGTGAGGGAACGAAAACGCCAGTCTTCCACAGCGTGTTGCAGTTCTTCCTTCTCAATGATTTCCTGCTGTGCCTGATATCGGTTGGTGACCATGAGCAGAATTCCCAAGAGAATGAGTAGCAGCAAAGGTATCTGTTGGAAGAACCATCGTCCGTCGATATTCATCGACTGTACGACTTCCTTCAGACTTTTGCTTTCGCCACTTTCCGTTTCTCCTTCGGTGAACAAGGAATTCCACAGTTTCTTTCGCTGTGCGCTCTTTGCCTGTGTTTCCTCTTGGGTGACGGTCATCTTATGTTCGTCTTGTTCTGCCATCAACTTACGATTTTTTCAGCGATGCGGAGTTTTGCACTCCGACTTCTGGGGTTGTTTGTCTGTTCCTGCTCGCTGGGCGTTTGCATTTTGCCTACGCTGTGCAAAGGGGAGTCAATATTTCCGTAAATGTCCTGTTTCATTTCGCCTTCCACATTTCCACAGCGCATGATGTTCTTTACCATGCGATCCTCCAGCGAATGATAGGTCAGGACCACCAATCTGCCATCGGGAGCCAGTATCTGTGTGGCGGCTACCAGCATTTTTTGCAGGGCCTTCATTTCTCCGTTCACCTCGATGCGCAGAGCCTGAAACACTTTGGCCATGTCTTTCTTCTCGCGCGCTCGCCCGAGTACGGGTGTCAGGGCTTCTGCCAACTGCCCAGTAGTGGCGATTTCACCCTTTGCGCGTGCCTTTACGAGCGTATTGGCTAACTGCCGGCTGTTTTTCATCTCGCCATAAAGGCGGAAAATGTCGGCAAGTGCATCTTCGCTGTATTCGTTCACCACCTGCTTGGCCGACAATCGAGCCTGTTGGTTCATTCTCATGTCAAGAGGCGCATCGTAGCGGAAACTGAATCCGCGTTCGCCTTCGTCCAGATGGTGACTGCTTACACCCAAGTCTGCCAAAATGCCGTCTATTTCCTTATGTCCGTAATATTGCATCCAGTTCTTCAGGTAGCGGAAGTTGCTGCGGATGAAAGTGAAACGCTCGTCTTTGGGTGCGCGCGCCTGCGCGTCAAGGTCCTGATCGAATCCGTACAGATGTCCTCCTTTTTCCAACCTGCTCAGAATTTCCCGACTATGCCCCCCACCACCAAAGGTGAGGTCCAGATAAACGCCTTTGGACTTGATTTTCAGCCCATCAACCGTTTCTTGGAGCATTACGGGAGTGTGATAGTCGTAATTCATTTTAACACAGTCGGACATGATTTGAGTGTAAAGGTACAAAAAAGTTTTGATATTCGGGTTTAGAAATCCAAATTTATTTACCGAAATTTCATATTTTTTTTCGCCTGCATTTCCGAGGGGTAAAATCCTTCTTTTTTAGGGGGTGGATTTCTCGTGTGCGCGTGTCTCCTATTTTTGTTTTTGGAGGTTATGAGGATATGTTTTTAGGCTGTTCTATTCCTCTCCATTTTATCGGGAATTTTGTTTGTACTTTGACGCGAGATTTGGTTTTTCTGGTTTTGTTTTCCAAAATTGGCCGCCGTTTTTCTACTTTTCTCATCT
>JAGCYD010000010.1 GCA_017960985.1 Bacteroidaceae bacterium | reverse complement strand
GATAAGGCTCCGGAGATTAAGTTTTGAAATACGTCGGATTATACACACAGCAAGTGAGGAACAACACGAAGAGCATTTTGCTCCTCGTGGAGTTCCCCTTGATTCTGCTGGGCATGGTATTCCTGTTCATCGCGGTGATGCAGTACCTGTCCGTCAGCAATCCCGTGTATTTCGACTGGAACGATGTGGTGGGGACTTTCCTCACCGTCATGCCGTTTGTGGTGGGCGTCGTGCTCATTTGGTTCATGATTGCCTACTGGAGCAATACGGCGATGGTGCGCCGTGCCACGGGGGCAAGACCGCTGGAGCGCAGGGAGAATCCGCGCGTGTATAACATTGTGGAGAACCTGTGTATGACCTGTGGCATGAACATGCCCAAGGTGAATGTCATCGATACGCCGGAACTGAACGCGTATGCGAGTGGGGTAGATGAGGGCAGTTATACGGTGACGGTGACTACGGGCATCTGCGACCGACTGACGGATGCGGAACTGGCGGGTGTCATTGGGCACGAACTGACGCATATCCGCAACCGCGACACGCGACTGCTCATCGTGAGCATCATCTTCGTGGGTATCATGTCCACCCTGATGAGCCTGACCTTGCGACTGGTGTGGAACACCTTTATCTACGGTGGTGGCCGCAGTCGTAGGAGCAGCAACGACAAGGGCGGTGGCGTTTCTATGCTGGTGGCGCTGTTGGTGGCTGCCGTCATGGCGGCAATCGGGTATTTCTTCACCCTGCTTACGCGCTTTGCCATCAGCCGAAAGCGCGAATACATGGCGGATGCCGGTGGGGCAGAACTGTGTGGCGACCCGTTGGCTTTGGCGAGTGCCTTGCGTAAGATTTCTGCCGACCCAGCCTTGGCGGATGTGGAGCAGCAGGATGTGGCGCAACTGTTCATCATCCATCCCCAGAAACTGACTTCGGGGGTGATGGACTTCATGAATGGCCTGTTCAGTACGCACCCGAGTACGGAGAGTCGCATTGCGTATCTGGAACAATTTTAAGGCCCCTCTCTGTCTCTCCCCCAAGGGGAGAGTAAGTGAGAAGTGAGAGATGGTTTAATTATGAATTATGAATTGTGAATTATGAATTTCCCAAAAATGTTTGGGGGGAAAGAATAAAAGCACTAACTTTGTAGCGCAAAGGGGGATTAGCTCAGCTGGCTAGAGCGCTTGCATGGCATGCAAGAGGTCATCGGTTCGATTCCGATATTCTCCACGCCCTAACATTGTGAAATGTTTTCATGGTAGTAAATTTAAGGTTATGAAGAGCAACTTTCGGGTTGCTCTTTTTTTGTTCCTTGTGGCGTTGTGTTAAATGTGGCGGAGAATTTGCTACTTTTATCTAAAAGTAGTAAATTTGCAAAGTAATCTGTGCGTATGCAAAATAACAATCTGACAACCATGACTAAAAGACTTTTTTCGATGTTCGTGATACTGTGTGCGTTCGCCCTGAGCGCTGTTGCAGAACCTGTCACCCTGAAGCAGGCGAAGGATATCGCCGCCAACTACATGAAGGAGGGTAATGCCCCGAAGATGGCAAAGCGTAAGGCGCAGGTGGCCGAGGACGAGGAGAGCACGCAGCCACTGTATATCTTCAGTCGCGGCGAGAACCAGGGCTTTATCATCGTGAGCGGCGACGATGCCATGCCTCCCATTATAGGCTATACGGAGCAGGGCGATTTCGACGAGGACGATATGCCCCCGGCATTGCGTGACATGCTGAACTACTATACGGGTTGGGCACAGCAGTTGCAGGCTGACGAGGAGGCTTCGGCTCGCCTGAAGAAGTCGGTCATCCGCAAGGCAAGTGGTACGAAGAGCATAGGTCCGTTGATGACCAGCAGTCACCATCAAAATTGGCCCTACAACAACCGCTGTCCCTACATTACAGATACGACGAACCGCGCCGTGACGGGTTGTGTGGCTACGGCTGCCAGTCAGATTATCTACTACTGGCGCAAGGATTGCAACGCCCGGACGGGATACGATTCACCCACCTATGGCTATGGCGATGCGCCTGTGACGGAGAGTATTCCGGCAGGAACGCCCATGAAGTGGGACTTGATGCGAGACAGTTATTCGGGTAGCGAACCAGCGGAGTGTACCGATGCCATTGCCACACTGGTGGCCTGTGTGGGTGCCAGTGCCTGGTTGACCTACGGTTCGAGCACGGGTGGCTACATCTGGAATTGTAGCCCTGTGTTCTCTGGTCAGTTTGGCCTGAAGGGCGGTACGACGGTTTGGAAGGACGGCTACACGCAGTCGCAGTGGGAGAAGATGGTGATTCAGGACTTGGAGGCAGGTCGCCCCATCCTGTATTCGGGATATACGGAAGACGATGCTGGACATGCCTTTGTGTGCGACGGCTATCGCGTGACCGACAACCTGTTCCACATTAATCTGGGTTGGGGTGCCAGTTGGAATGGATACTTCACCCTGGACGACGGTGGCGGCAATGGCCCCGGCGGATATGGCAAGGGACAGACGATGGTATGGCAAATCGAACCTGCCAAGTATAATATCTCCGCAAAACTGATTTTCGAGCAAGACCAACTAACGGGTCGTGTGCCCAATACCGTGAAGGCCCGGATTACGAACAACTCCACGCTGCCGTACAAGGGCTTGTATCTCTATGGCTTGACGGGTACGACCACGCCTAGCGCGACTTCTTCGTCGGCCAACGACAGCGACACGAAGACGGAGATTCCAGTGGGCGAAACGGTGGAGTTCACCTTCTCGTTCACTCCCTCGACGACCAACAACTACACCCTGTATCTGTGCGACGGCAACAAGCGTGTGCTGGATCAAATCGATGACTTGCCCACCACGACTTCGGTTCCCGACCTGACGCTGAACGGACTTGACATCGACGACGGCGGTACGACGGAAACGGTAGTGGTGGATGGCCAGACCTTGACCGTGAAGCATGTCTATAACACGAAGAAAGCAAGCATCGCGGCGAACTTTACCAATGGCACCAACGGTACGGTGTGTATCCCTGCCGTGAAGGCCAATATCGAGAAACTGTCGAACGGCGCCTTCGTGAGTGCCACGACAAAGACCGTGCGCAATGTGACCTACGAGGTAGGGGAGACCAAGGATATGTCGTTTGACCTGAGTTCGCTGACCGACGGCGAGATTTACAAGTTCTCGCTGGCAGGTACGGCGGTGACCGACCAAACCTACGACATCAACTACGCTACCGACGACAGGGTGGTGTATTTCAAACTGATGGGCAAGACGCTGGCGATGACGAAGAACGGCAACGAGGCTACGCTGACGGGCGACTTCAATAGTACCGTGTTTGCCTCGCTGGCAACGGATAAGACCGTGAGCCGCTACGACTTTACGCAGGTAAGTCATGTGAAGACTCCGTTGACGGCTGCCAACAAGAATGCCCTGTTCTATGTGAATGCCGCCGACGGTACGGCCGGAAGGAATATCGTGGTGGACGGCGTTGCAGCAGAACTCGACCTGACACCGGGATACAACTTCGAACCGAAGGAGAATTTCTATGCCCAGACGGCTACCTTCCATGCTCCCTCGACTGCGGGCAAGTACGGCACTATGTTGCTGCCTTTCGATGCCGATACGCCAACGGGTATGTTTGCTCGCAAGGTGAACAAACTGTCGGCTGGTACGCAGATGGAGGTGGATTCGTGCAACCTCGAACTCAAGAGCGGTACGCCCTACATCATACTGACGACCGAGCCCATCGATGTGACGGCCAACGGTGTGGATGTGAGCGTGACGGTACCCAGCGAGGGTACGGATTCGCTACGCGGAACCTGGACGAACATTGTGGCTACCAGTACGCAGTATGTGCTCGACGACGAGGCAACGCAGTATTTCAATACCTATACTGGCAATACGATTCCTGCCCTGACGGCATATATGGAATATACGCAAAAGGTGGCTGCCACCAGTTCTGCCTATGGTCGCAAGGACAAGAAGACCTTGTCGCTGGCACAGGAAATTATCGCCGCACAGGAAGCTTACGATACCTATAATGCCTATGGTACCGACGAGGCGAATGCCGCTTTGCTGGCTGCCCTGGTAACGGCGAAGGACATGTTGCGTACACAACCCTTGATTGCCGAGCAGACGACGATGATAAATGCCCTGAAGGCTGCTGCAGAGGCACTGGCAGGTTGCTATACGCCGCTGACGGACGAGGGTTTCGTGGATTGCACCTCGAACATACAGAATGCTTCGTTTGAAGCAGGAAGCCTGAAGAACTGGACGGCAAGTTCATCGGTGGTGAACAAGATTACCACAAGCCTGGCCAACTACATGGCGGGTGCCGACGGCAACTATATCGCCAAACTGAACAGCGGAGGAAGTATCTCGCAGACGGTGACAGGACTGACCAACGGAACCTATCGACTGAAAGCACTCGTGGGTGCTGACTACAACAACCACATCACCGTGTCGGCAGGAGAACTATCGACGACGGTGGAGGCTACCGACTTCGGCCCGATGTACATGGATGAGGTTGTCATCGACAATATTCCCGTGACGGACGGTACGCTCGTTATCGGTGCTACGACCGAGGAGGATTGGGTGAAGGTGGATGGCTTCCGTCTGTATATGACATCGGATGCCGATGCCATCGAGGAGATTGCCGCCGACAACAGGAGAACATCCGTTCAGCAGGGTGTTTATGACCTGAGTGGCCGTCGAATCGTAAATAGTAAATTACAAAAGGGTATCTACATCATCGACGGTAAGAAGGTAGTTATAAGGTAAAAACGAAAGATGAACAAAACGAAACTGGTACTTTCCATTCTTCTGGCTGCAGCTCCATCGTTGAGTAGGGCACAGGTGGATTGGGACAACATGGAACTGGACGAGCGCCCGATATGCGACATCCATTGGGATGAAGCCCCGCAGAGTACCAAGCGCAAATCGGCTTCGCAGGCAACCGCACCCCTGAGAGCGGTGGGGGAGAAGAAGATTCCCGTCGTGCTGGTGGCTTTTGCCGACATGCCCTTCATCGCGGCAGAAACCGATGCGGCGGTGAACGAATACTACCAGAAGTTCTGCAACGGAACGAGGGATGGTAATCTCTACAAGGGACATGGCAGTTACGGTTGCATACGCGACTTCTTTGCACAGCAGAGCGACTCGGCATTCCTGCCCGAATTTGTTATCATCGGTCCTGTTACGCTTGATAACGGCTATGCCACCTATGGACAAAATTCTGGTGGTAAGGGTACGGACAAGGGCTTTACGCAGTTCCGAAGTGATGCCCTGACGAAGGCGATGGAAGTGTACAACGACTGGAGTATCTTCGACAACGACGGCAACGGTAACATCGATATGGTGTTCTTTGTGTTTGCTGGTATGGGCGAAAACAATACGCAAGGCAAATACCCCGACTTGCTTTGGCCGAAGGAGACGATAGCGAGTACCACGATAAACAGTACCGTGTTTGCCACGAGTGCCATTACCTGTGAGGCGCGTCCGAAGACATGGAACGAGGGAAAGACGCAGGTGCTGGAAACAAAGACCGACGGTGTGGGCGTGTTCATCCACGAACTGAGCCATGCATTGGGCTTGCCCGACTTTTACGATACCAACTACAAGGCTTTTGGTATGGACATCTGGAGTGTGATGGATTACGGAGAATATGGTATCGACAATGGTTTCAATCCAGGTAACTATACGGCTTACGAGCGCGACTTCATGGGGTGGCGTCCGTTGATAGAACTGACGGAGCCATGTGTGGTGACGATTCCTTGCTTTGCCGACGGTGGCTATGGCTACAAAATCCAGAACGAGGCAAGTGCCAACGAATACTATGTCATTGAGAACCGTCAGGCGAAGGGTTGGGACAATAAGATTTGTACGATTGGTCACGGCCTTCAAGTGACGCATGTGGATTACGATGCGACGAAGTGGAATACCAACAATGTAAATACCGACAAGACCCATCAGCGAATGACCATCATTGCCGCCAATAATCGATACATCGGAACATCACAATCCAGTGACGGTACGGCATTAATGCAGACATGGCAGGGTAACCTTTATCCTGGCGATACCTACAACTACAGCCTTACGGACGAGAGTACACCTGCTGCCGAGGTGTTCACGGGTGTGCTGATACACAAGCCCCTGCGCAACATCACAGAAAATACCGACGGAACGGTGACGGTTTGCTTCTGCACAAACGGAAAACTCGATACGCCTGAGGTGCGCGATGCAGCGAATATTGGCGACAGGACTTTCGATGCCGTATGGGATGCGGTGGACTATGCCACGGAGTATGAGGTTGAACTCTACAAGGACGATGCCTTGTTGACGGCAGATGTTGCTACGGAAGCCACGATGCACTTCGAGGACCTGCAACCGAGCAGTCATCTGAAATACCGTGTGAAGGCAAAGGCTAATTCACCGGAGGATTGGCTCGATAGTGAGTGGAGCGACTTCTGCTTTCTTGACTTGTTGCCCGACTATATCGATGCCGTTCCCGAGAGTGAGAAGCCGGTGGATGTCTATACGATGAGCGGTATTCGTGTGAGCCGTTGCTTTGCTGACGAAATCGGTCGTTTGTCGCTTCGTCGCGGTGTGTATGTCATCCGCTATCCCAATGGAGCAACCAAGAAAGTAATGATTCAATAGTGGAGAGTGAAGAGAATAAGAAAATGCCCTCGAGTATGAACTCGGGGGCATTTTCGTGTTAGGCAATCAAATATATATTACTTCTTTCCCCAGAAGTCTTCTTCAGCCTTCTTCTTGGCGATATAGGCATCGTATGCAGCCTGTGCGCGTGCATTGGCTTGGGCATTGCTCTGTGCCGTGCGAATCTTCTCGGCCAGACGATTGGCTGAACCGCTGACGGTGATATCGCTGACGGCTGCTTCCTGGCAGTAGTTCAGGGCGTCGGTGTATTGACCGAGTGCAGTATAGACGGCTGCCTTCTTCAGGTTTGCCTGTCCTGCCAGTTCGCTGTTGTATTCGATGGCCTTGTCAAGGTAAACAAGTGCACCCGTGTACTGCTTGTTGTTGATAAGGCTGTTAGCAATGATGAGCGAGATGCGTCCGCGACGGGCGTCGGTGGAGCAAAGTTCGATGGCCTTCTTGTAGTAGGTCAGCATATCCTGCTGCTTGCCTTCCTTCTTGCTGTACTGTGCCATACCGATGGCCGACTCGTAGGTGGGCTCTATCTGATAGGCGTATTCGGCAGCCTTGTAATAAACATCGGTATCGTCGCAGCCATTGGCGGAGAGCAATGTCATGGCCTTACGCAGATAGTCGAGGTTCTGCTTATTGGCTTCCACCTTGGGCGTGAATAGCGCAATCAACTGGTCGCGATTGGCGGCACCTGACTGGGCAAACACCTGTTCGATGACGGCCAACGGACGGTCGTATTCCTCGACGATGCGCTGAGCCTTCTCGGGGTCGGGTTCTTCCTTGGCAAGTTGCAGCATCTTCTCGCACACTTCGGTAGAAGAGAGGTAGTCGTTGAGGTACTGCTCGCGATAGTAGTCGTTTGCCAGCTTGTAGAGTTCGTTGCTCACCGAGAAGAAGTATTGGATGTAGAGGCCCTTCACCTCGCGTCCGCCCTCTTCGTTGATGGCATTGATACCCTTGGCGTACATATCGTAAATCTTCTGGTAGGTGTAGTCGTTGCCGTCGGCACCATAGCCGTAGATGTGATAATAGTTAGCCTTGGCAATGAGCACATCGCCCACGGTAGCACGACCGCGCTTTCCTTCGGGGATGGAGGCGTTGAGGTACTTGAGGTACTTGAGTCGTGTGTCGAAGAGGTTCATCAGTTCGTCGAGATAAGCCTTCTTCTGTGCCACATCCTTATTGGCTTTGATGAGTTCGCCCAGCATCACGGAACCGCGTGCGTAGATGCTGACGGTGGCAATCGGTGCATTGTCCATGAGCCACTTCCAGTTCTGGTACATCTCTTCCCAGTTCTGTGCGGAGTAGTACATCTGCATCATGGTCACATATCCGCTTACCATCTTACCAGGATTCTCTGTAGGTTCGCTGCCGATATAGGCAACCTTCCAACGCGTTTCGTCATCGGTGAAATCCGTATTGTCCTCGTACTTCTCGTACTGGGCAAATGTGGGAAGTACCATGGCCGATGTGGCGAGCGCTAGTGCAATCTTCTTAATCATTATCATTGTATTTTAATGTTTTAGGTCAAATATCGTTATTCTGTTGTCGTTTCCAACTGCACAAAAGTATGAAATATTCCAATATAGCGACAAAGATTTTTTGTTAAAAACCTATAATCATGCCCTATTTCCCAAACCTCAGTTCTTGATTAAGATGGTCGATAAGAATGAGTGAATCGT
Source organism: Bacteroidaceae bacterium (assembly GCA_017960985.1). Lineage (GTDB taxonomy): Bacteria > Bacteroidota > Bacteroidia > Bacteroidales > Bacteroidaceae > Physcousia. Next base: position 9,769 of record JAGCYD010000010.1, on the reverse strand, counting down.
CGTTGAGAAGGAGGATGTCCATCGTATCGATGCGTGCCACGGTGCCGACCTCCTGTTCCTGTTGGCTTGCCATGAGGATGTGTCCGTTCCATAGTTTCCAACCGTTATAGGGTAGTTGTGAGGCTGCAATGGTGCCATCCTGTTTTAGGCTCATCTCACCCTTGTCATTCTTCCAGGTTGCTGCCAGTTGCGAGGCGTTTATTGCCACGCGCAGAGCCGACATTCCACTCTCATATCCGTCGATGTTGTCGTAGGAAGTTACCGTCAGGGCAAACCTGTCGGTGTAGTTGCGGATGCTTCCTGCTAGATGACCGTCCTCGCCAGAAAAGGGGTCGGTGCGATATACTTCCAGCGTGTCGCCTTCGTCGGTAATGAACTGCAGGATGCTCATGCCCGTGTCTTCACCCAAATGTCCCCAAAGTGTGGAATCGGGTAGGGTGATGACTTCTGTTTCGACTTCCAATTGTGTGTTTCCCTGTTTCGTGTCCTTGCATCCTGCGACCATGAACAGGGCAATGACGGTGATGGCTAAACTGATTCTTTTCATCTCTTTTCTCGTTTGGGGGGCGAAGATAGTGCATTTCATTGGAAATATCAAATAAAACCCTTATTTTTGCAGTCGGAATTGAGAGGAGCGAACAATGGCACTGGATATTTTATGTATAGTGTTGGGTATCGTAATGATACTGAAAGGAGCAGACACGATGGTGGACGGTGCTAAGGGCTTAGCGCGCAGGTTTCGTGTGGGCGAGGTGGTGATTGGTTTGACGGTGGTTGCCTTTGGTACGAGCCTTCCCGAACTTGTGGTCAGTTTGTTCTCTGCCTTGAAGGGAAACGGTGATATGTCGGCTGGAAATGTCGTGGGGAGTAACATCTTCAATACGCTTGCAATACTTGGGGCTACGGCTATCGTGACAACGGTTCCCGTAGGTCGAAGGGCGCTTTTCGTGGATATTCCATTGAGTTTGTTTTCTGCGTTGGCATTCATTGTGTTATGCTACGATGTATTCTTATGGGGGAGCGATGCGAACCAGTTGTCGCGCATCGACGGAGCGCTACTTTTGCTGGCGTTCGGTGCGTTTATGGGATACAGTTTCTGGTTGGCGAGGCGCAAGGTGGAGGCGGATTCATTTGTTGAGGACAAACAGGGGCTTTTGCTGATATTGCTGAAGATAGTGTTGGGTATTGCTCTATTGGTGTTCGGTGGCAATATCCTAGTGGATTCGGCATCGTCGGTCGCCCGTGAATTTGGGGTGAGTGAAGCGGTGATTGGCTTGACATTGTTGGCTGCGGGAACTTCGTTACCAGAGTTGGCAACGAGTGCCGTTGCGGCGCGTAAGGGAAGTGTCGGCATGGCGGTGGGTAATGTCATCGGCAGCAATGTCTTCAATGTATTTTTGGTGTTAGGTTCTTCGTCGTTGATACGCCCGATGCAGATAGCGGGAATCCGCGGTTTGGATGTAGCATTCTTGTTGGGAAGTTCGCTCGTTGTACTGCTGTTAGCCGTGGTTTTCAGACAGTTGACCCGTTGGATGGGCATAGCACTCGTTTTGTCCTACATCGCCTACCTCGTGATGCTCGTTTTGGCGCAGGTTTAGTGGTGTGTGGAAACGCCCCTCTTGATATATATCAAGAAAATGGTACTTGACATGTGAATCTAAACTTCCGCTTAGTGGGGGTTCGGGATTATTTTCGTACTTTTGTATCCATAAATAAGCTTATTTGATTTTTGATGGATAGCGAAAGGATAATCCCAACTTTTGTATTTGAATCCAGTTGGGAAGTCTGTAATAAGGTCGGTGGCATCTATACGGTGCTTTCGACGCGTGCGAAGACTCTTCAGGAAACTTTAGGTGACCACTTGGTATTTATCGGTCCTGACTTTTGGAAGGGCAGGGAAAATCCCCTCTTCGAGGAGGACAAGACGATGTGGGCGAAGTGGGTGAAGAAGGCCGAGCGCGAGGGTATCAGCGTCAGGACAGGACGATGGAATATTCCCGGTAAACCTTGTGTGGTACTGGTGGATTTCACTCCCTACTTTGTGGCAAAGGACCAGATTTACGGTCAAGCATGGGCAGACTTCGGTGTAGAATCATTGCACGGCTATGGTGACTACGACGAGGCTTCGATGTTCTCGTTCGCCGCAGGAAGGGTAGTGGAGAGTTACTACAACTACTTCCTGTCGAAAGGCAAGGAGCGCGTGGTATATCAGGCACACGAGTGGATGACGGGTCTTGGTGCGCTCTATGTGAGAAAGCATGTACCTGCCGTTGCTACCGTGTTCACGACGCATGCCACAAGCATCGGTCGCAGTATTGCGGGTAACGAAAAGCCACTGTACGACTATCTGTATGCCTATAACGGTATCCAGATGGCACAGGAACTGAATATGGAAGCCAAGCACTCGATTGAGCGCCAGACGGCTCACAATGTGGATTGCTTCACGACGGTGAGCGATGTGACGGACAGGGAGTGTGAGGAACTGCTCGACAAGCGTTGTGATGCCGTATTGATGAACGGCTTCGAGAGCGACTTCGTGCCGACGGGTACAAAGTTTGCCACCAGCAGGAAGAAGGCGCGTCAGGCGTTGCTGCGTGTGGCCAATGCGCTGACGGGTACGACTTTCGGCGACGATACGCTGATTGTGGCTACCAGTGGAAGATATGAATTCAAAAACAAGGGTATCGATGTGTTTCTCGAGGCAATGCATCGCCTCGACTGGCAGGAAGAACTCCATCGCCCCATTGTGGCATTTGTGGAAGTGCCCGGATGGGTGGCAGGTCCCCGACATGATTTGCAGGAGCGACTGGCCAAGGAGGAGAACTACGACACACCGCTGTCGATGCCGATGATAACCCACCAGATAAACGAAGAACAGAATGACAAGGTGCTGAATACCTTGCGTTGGTTCAACAAATCGAACCGTCAGGAGGAGAAGGTGAAGGTCATCTTTGTACCTTGTTATCTGGATGGTAACGACGGTATCTTCAATATGTCCTACTACGACCTGTTGATTGGTAACGACCTCAGCATCTATCCCTCGTATTATGAACCTTGGGGATATACCCCGCTGGAGAGCATTGCTTTTCATGTTCCCTGTATCACAACAAGCCTTTCGGGCTTTGGTATGTGGGCAAATAAGATAAAGAGTGGGGCAGCGAAGAGCGAGAATGGAGAGATGTACTCTACGCTGAAGGACGGAGCAAAGGTAATCCATCGTACTGATTATAACTATTCCGAAGTGGCCGACAATATTGTCCGTGCCGTGTTGGAATATGCTTTGTGGGACAAGAAAACCGTGGATGCGGCTCGCAAGAATGCAGCGGCATTAGCGGAGAAAGCCCTCTGGAAACATTTCATCCAGTACTATTTCGAGGCTTACGATATTGCACTCCGTAAGGCAGAACTCCGCAAGGAACGTCTATTCTAAGAATGTAAGAAACAGAATATTTACTATTAACCAACAAATAAAGTATGAAGATTAAAGCAAGTAATGTCAATCAGGCTGCTTTCCGTACTATCAGTGCAAAGAGCAACATCCCGGCAAAGTTGAGCAAGCTGGAGGAACTGGCACACAATATGTGGTGGGCATGGAATCACGATGCCCGTAGCTTGTTCCGCAACATCGACGAGAAACTGTTTGACGAATGTGGTGGCAATCCCGTATTGATGCTGGAGCGCATCAGCTACGAAAAGATGGACCAACTGACAGAAGACAAGGCCGTCCTGAAGAAGATGGAAGATGTCTATGCACAGTTCCGCGCCTATATGGATGTGAAGCCCGACAGCAAGCGCGCCAGCGTTGCCTACCTCTGTATGGAGTATGGTTTGAACCAAGTGCTGAAGATATATTCCGGTGGTCTTGGTATCTTGGCCGGTGACTACCTGAAGGAAGCCAGCGACTCGAATGTCGATATGGTTGCCGTCGGTTTCCTGTATCGTTATGGTTATTTCACCCAGACGCTGTCGATGGACGGTCAGCAGATTGCTAACTACGAGGCACAGAACTTCGGTTCGCTCCCTATCGAGCAGCAACTGAACGAGGACGGAACCCCGATGGTGGTTGATGTTCCTTATATGGATTATTTCGTACATGCCTATGTGTGGCGCGTGAATGTCGGCCGTATCAAGTTGTATCTGCTGGATACTGATAACGAAATGAACTCTGGCTACGACCGCCCCATCACACATGCCCTCTATGGTGGCGATTGGGAAAACCGCTTGAAGCAGGAGATTCTGCTGGGTATCGGTGGTGTGCTGACCTTGAAGAAACTGGGTATCAAGAAGGATGTTTACCACTGCAACGAGGGTCATGCTGCCCTTTGCAATGTACAGCGTTTGGTTGACCTCGTTGAGGAAGGCATGAGTTTTACACAAGCCATGGAATTGGTTCGCGCTTCTTCGCTCTATACTGTTCATACGCCTGTACCTGCAGGTCACGACTACTTCGAGGAGGGCCTCTTCAGCAAGTATATGCACGGCTATGCAGAGAAACTGGGCATTAGTTGGGACGAGTTCATCGGCATGGGTCGTATGAATCCCGAGGACAAGGGCGAGAAGTTCTGTATGTCCACTTTCGCTTGCAACACTTCACAGGAGGTGAATGGCGTTAGTTGGCTGCATGGTGAGGTCAGCAAGAAGATGTTTGCCGGCATCTGGAACGGATATTATCCCGAAGAGAGCCATGTGGGTTATGTCACCAATGGTGTGCACTTCCCGACTTGGTGTGCCAACGAGTGGCGCAAACTTTACCGCAAGCACTTCGACGAGAGTCACCTCAGTGACCAGTCGAACGAGAGAATCTGGGAGGCTATCTATAATGTCAGCGACGAGGAAATCTGGGAAACCAGAATGCAGTTGAAGAACAAGTTGACGGATTACATCCGCGACCAGTTCCGTGAATCGTGGCTCAAGAATCAGGGTGACCCCAGCCGTGTGGTAAGTTTGATGGAGAAGATTAATCCCAACGCATTGTTGATTGGTTTCGGTCGCCGCTTTGCTACCTATAAGCGTGCTCACCTGTTGTTCACCGACCTCGACCGCTTGGCTAAGATTGTGAACAACCCCAACTATCCCGTACAGTTCCTTTATACGGGTAAGGCTCATCCCGCCGATGGTGCTGGTCAGGGACTCATCAAGCGTATCTATGAGATTTCGCAGCGTCCTGAGTTCCTCGGTAAGATTATCTTCCTCGAGAACTACGACATGCAGTTGGCCCGTCGCCTTGTCAGCGGTGTGGACATCTGGATGAACACCCCGACGCGTCCTCTCGAGGCCAGCGGTACATCGGGCGAGAAGGCACTGATGAACGGTGTTGTGAACCTTTCCGTGCTCGACGGTTGGTGGCTTGAGGGTTATCGTGAAGGTGCAGGATGGGCTCTTACTGAGAAGCGTACATACGAGAATCAGGCATATCAGGATCAACTCGATGCAGCAACTATTTATTCGTTGCTCGAGAACGAGATTATGCCTCTCTACTATGCCCGCAACAAGAAGGGCTACTCGACGGGTTGGGTTCAGGTCATCAAGAACTCTATCGCCCGCATCGCTCCTCATTATACGATGAAGCGTCAGCTCGACGACTACTATAGCAAGTTCTACAATAATCTTCGCGACCGTTCGAACCTCTTGACGAAGAATGGTAACCAGTTGGCAAAGGAGATTGCCCAGTGGAAGGAAACTGTGGCAGAGCGTTGGGATAGTGTTCAGGTTGTTGAGCGCGACAAGCCCGAGGCACTCATTGCCGGACAGATTGTTGCCGGACAGAAGTATAAAATCCGCTTTGTTATCGACGAGGCAGGTTTGGAGGATGCCATCGGTTTGGAACTGGTAACCCTTACGACCGACAAGGATGGTGTTGACCACATCTACAGTGTAGAGCCGTTTAAGGTGACAGGTCACGAGGGTACGCGCTATACCTTCGAACTGGAACACCACATCAACAATGCTGGTTCGTTCAAGGTGGCTTACCGTATGTATCCCAAGAACGACAAACTGCCCCATCGTCAGGACTTCTGCTATGTGAAGTGGCTGAACTAAATGACGAGGCGCGAAATCGTCGCAAACAATAAGGGCGGCACTGGTTTTCCGGTGTCGCCCTTATGTTATATATATAAATAATGTATTCCTAATTATATTAAGTACTGGTCGGAGATACTTTCGTTGTTCTGTACTCGGGAAATTGTACTTGCGATGAGTTCTGCAATGCTGATTTGCTTTACCTTCGAACAAGTACCGCGGAAGGGAATCGAGTCGGTGAATACTACCTCCTCCAGAGGGCTGTTTGTGATGCGCTCATTGGCAGGACCGCTCATGATACAATGACTTGCGATGGCACGAACAGAACGCGCTCCGCTTTCCATAATCAGTTCAGCTGCCTTAGTGATGGAACCTGCCGTATCAACCATGTCGTCAACCAAAATCACATTGGCGTCCGTCACATCACCAATAACCTGCATTGTGGCCACCTCGTTGGGCTTTTTGCGCGTCTTGTTGCAAAGTACGAGTGGGCACTGCAGGAACTTGCTATAAGTGTTGGCACGCTTACTACCACCGACATCAGGCGTGGCAATGACCAGATTCTCCAAATTGAGGCTCTGAACATAGGGGAGCATGACGCTACTGGCATAAAGGTGGTCAACGGGAATGTCGAAGAAGCCCTGTTCCTGGTCGGCATGAAGGTCCATCGTGATGACGCGCTGAACACCAGCCACCGACAGCATGTCTGCTACCAACTTAGCGCCGATGCTGACACGGGGCTTATCCTTGCGGTCTTGACGCGCCCAGCCGAAGTAGGGTATAACGGCATTGATGCTCTTTGCCGAAGCGCGCTTTGCTGCGTCAATCATAAGCAACAACTCCATCAAATTGTCGCTGTTGGGGAAAGTGGATTGAACGAGATAAACATCCTTGCCACGGATACTCTCTTCGTAGGAAACGGAAAATTCTCCGTCGGCAAAGTGTGTAATGAGCAAGTTGCCCAGAGGACAACCCAATGCAGCGCAAATCTTCTCAGCCAGATAGCGTGTCTTCGTGCCGCTGAATACCAGGAATTGTTTATTTTCCATAATGTTATATTGTATTTTATCTTCTATCTATCTTCGTTTTCGTTCCCGTTCCCGTTCCCGTTCCTGTGAAGGTTATATTACTCCGTAATTTGTCTCAATTTACGGAAATGCGCAATCAAGTCCTTGTAATCGTAACCGCGATGGATATTGAAGCGCTTCCAGAGGTCGCCTCGAATCACCACACCACCAAATCCGTACTTTTTCACTTCGGGAATATTCTCCAGAGCGATGCCACCCTGTGCCATCACATGCTTGTCGATGATACCCTTACGCGTAGCCATGTGCAGATCTTCGTCGGTGAAGCGTGATACATAACTGGGCTCCGAGATGCTGTCAAATACATTCTTCAGTATCACATACTTACTTTCGGGCTTGTATTTCTCCACTTCCTCCAGCGTATAGCAAGTTCGGCTCATCATATCGTGATAGTCGGGTGGTGCTACGGGATTGTGATGACTGATGTGAATCCCCATCAAGTTGAACTCCTCTTTTAGGTAAAAGTGGTCGTGTACGACAATGCGCTTGTGATACTCTTCGGGTAGTAGTGTCAGCAGTCGTTCGCAGAATACTGGTTCGCTTCCCGGCTTCCGCAAATGCAGGATATCCAACCCCTCTTCGAAGAGCGTGCAAAGAATCTTGTCCTCTTCAATAAAGAAATCGGGAGATGTCAGCAGTATCAGTTTCATGTCGTACAATAAATTCTCTGCGAAGATAATGAAAACCGAGCGGATAAACAAATCCAACCCTCAAATATATTTATAGAAAATCCAGCGCCAATATGTTTTTCATATATATTCTTTATCTTTCCACTTTTTTTCTGTAAATTTGCTTTGTTTTATGGGCTGTTAAATATGAATAAACTGGATGAAACCAGACAGTTTAACTCATAATCCTTTGGAATACTATAAATTAATACATTTCCGAAGCGCCAAAGAAGTATGTATAGCACCAATATTTTTAAAGTCCTACTTCACAGACAAAAACCTTATAAATGCGAGGAAAAGTTGTCAAATCACAACACTTTGAGATAAATAATATGTCGAAAGAATCAGTCATCAAGGCGTTTGAAGGTGTCAATGTGCGCATTGTGTGGGACGATGAGAAGGAAGAGTACTTCTTCTCTGTGAACGACATTGTGGAAGTACTTACAGAGAGTAAGGATGTGAAGCAGTATATCAAGCGTATGCGTAGCCGTGACATAGAGTTAAATTCCAGGTGGGGTACAATTTGTACCCCTACTCGAATGCGTGCTGCTGACGGGAAGTATTACAAAACTCAGGCTGCTACGATGAAGGGCATTCTGCGCATCGTACAGAGCATCCCTTCGCGGAAAGCAGAGCCACTCAAACAGTGGTTAGCCGAGGTTGGCAGTCAGCGCATCGACCAAATGATTGATCGTGAACTGACATTTCAGCGGGCGGTTCAAGAAGATCGCCGCCAGGGTTATAGTGAAAAGTGGATTACTCAGCGTATGCGCTCCATTGAGGTGCGCAAGGCACTCACTGACGAATGGGACAGAGCTGGTATCAAGGACGAGCGCGAGTTTGCCATCCTCACCAATATCTTGACCAAGGCGTGGAGTGGTATGACTACAGGACAGTACAAAAAGTTCAAAGGCTTAACTAAACAAAACCTGCGTGATAACATGACTAACCTTGAGATGACGCTTAACATGCTTGCAGAGGGTACAGCGGTGGAGTTGTCGAAAAAGGAAGACCCGCAAGGTTTTGGTGAGAGTGCTGGCATCGCCCAACGAGGAGGCGAAGTCGCCCATGGCGCTCGTAAACTGATAGAGAAGGAACTTGGCCACTCCGTCATCTCACCCGACAAGGCTGCCGACTACTTACCTCCTATCGAGAATGTGCAGGCTCGACAGGAGGTCAACTTTGAACCAGATGCGTGATTCGTTAAATCTGTACCTCAAGCGCAGCTGGGATTTAATATTATAATTAACTCTTTAGATAAATATCAAAGAACCTACCTGTTGTTGTCCATTTGAAAGACATAATATTGTTGCAGAAGAGTTAAAACTATGATAAACATTACTGATAGAGCCAATTGTTGTGGATGTACTGCATGTGCAAGCGCTTGTCCCCATGACGCAATCACAATGAAACAAGATTGCATGGGTTTTTCCTATCCTGTTGTATCACTAGATTTATGCACAAATTGTGGTATATGTGACAAAGTTTGTGCATTCCATCCTCAATATGACACATCAGAAAACCTTCCAAATCCAATTCCATATGGCGCAAGGCACAAGGATATAGATGAAATATCTACTAGCCGAAGCGGAGCTGTATTTGTGGCCTTAGCCGACTGGATGTTAGCACAAGGAGGTATAATTTATGGTGCTGGTTATAAGGGGCATTTCCAAGTGGCACACAAACGAGCTACAACCCGTGAGGAGTACCTCGAGTTCAAGGGGTCGAAATATGTTCAAAGTGACATGGGTGATATTTTTCGCAATGTGCGTGAGGACTTGTTAAGTGGTAAGAAGGTACTTTTCACGGGTACTCCATGTCAGACAGCTGGACTACATTCTTATATTGGTAAAAAACTTCGAAACAATTTATATCTTGCGGATATAATTTGTCATGGTGTTCCTGGCCCCAATATTTGGAGAGATTATATTACTTTGCTGGAGAAACGCCACGGAAGTCCTATAGTAGCAGTTAATTTCCGCGACAAGAGCAGATTGG
>JAGCYD010000082.1 GCA_017960985.1 Bacteroidaceae bacterium | reverse complement strand
CCTCGCACCACTTGTAATTGTCCTAGTAGAATGTGGACTTTCATCTAACACTTAACACTGAAAAATATACGAATTTTAATTTATATGTGCAAAGGAGAAGGAATAAATATAGATTAGAGAATAAGGATTAAGGAATAAGGGCGCGAAGATTATTACTGCAAGGCTTGGAAGACTAGTAGTGCGAGGGGCGATGGAATAGTAGTGCGTGAGGCAACGGAATAGTATTGTAAACAAAGTACCGCAACTGCCCAAAGACAATCGCGGTACTATTCTAATGCCTACTGACAAGAGTCTCAGTTATACCACACAGAGGACTCCCCTCCTCCGACTTCTGCGTACAACTCGTCGTTCTCGCAGTTATAGACATTGTCCAGATCATAGGACTCGTCATAGGAAAATACTTGTTTCTTCATGGCTGAACCCTCCTTTCTGTTATAAATCGTTGGCAATTTAGGCATTTTCTACCAAACGCGCAAATAAAATCAAAGATTTTACAGATTAAAAGAAGTTAAAAAAAAGAAACGCCCCAAACGAAGCGCTAATGACAGCACAACTGCCAGAATGCCACCGCTGAAGCCGCTGCCACATTGAGGGAATCTACGCCATGCGACATGGGGATACGCACCACATAGTCGGCATCGGCTATTGTCTCATGGGCTAAGCCGTCGCCCTCCGTACCCATCACGATAGCCAGTCGGGGCTCGACATTCAGACAAGGAGAGTCGAGCGATATGGAGTTGTCCGTCAGTGCCATTGCCGCGATGCGGAAACCTAACTGGCGAAGGTCGGCCAACGGAATATCGAGCCAAGCCCAAGGGACAAGGAATACGCTGCCCATAGAGACCCGAACGGCACGACGGTTCAGCGGGTCGCAGGAGTTGCGGGTGAGCAATACGGCATCGATGCCCAAGGCCGCAGCAGAACGAAATATGGCTCCGATATTCGTGGAATCCACTACCCCGTCGATTACCACCACGCGACGCGCCTCGCGACACACCTCCTCTACGCGCTTCGGAGCTGGGCGACGCATAGCACACAACACACCGCGAGTCAAGGTGTAACCCGTCAGTCGGGCAAGCAGTTCACGCTCGCCCACATACACGGGAATATCGCCAAGGCGAGGGAGTATGTCAGCGGCATCACCCGTCAGATGACAGCGTTCGCACAAAAGACTTATGGGTTGGAAGCCTGCATCCAGTGCCACACGGATAACTTTTGGGCTCTCGGCAATGAACACACCTTTTTCGGGCTCTAGACGATTGCGAAGCTGAGCCTCGGTGAGTGTGCCGAACACCTCTACGCCTGGGGTGTTCAAAGAATGTATTTCCGTGATATTCACCGCGCAGAATTACTGTCCTACGGGAGTTTCTTCTTTGTTCCCCTGTTTGTTGATGGCGCTGACGATGGTCTTGCGCACATCCATGGGGTTTTCGATGCAATGTATCTGATGGCTGGTGCCGCCCGAACCCACCAACTCGATACAGCCCGTGCCTATCATGCGCTGCCAAAGAGACTGATGATAGTTTACGGTCTCGACCTTGAAGAGAGGTATCTCCGTCATGGAGATATTAAAGATGCCGTCCTTCTGGATAAAGCGCGTGGCAGTAACGACAAACTCGGAACGCGTACGCACAACGCGGCCAATGATATATACGAACAACGCTAACACGACAAGGGCCAAGGCCGTATAGTAATAGGCATGGTTTGCGTCGCGATAACCCAAATAGCACGCGCCAACCGCCAACAGGAAGAGGACAAATGTCCAGAAATAGTAACCAAAGATGTAACTCCAATGGAGACGGCCGTTATATACTATGGTCTCTCCCGGCTCAAGGCTTTTACGGATAAACTTGTTCATTTGCTTTGCCATTAGATTCTTCGCAAAAGTACATAATTCGCGGGAATGTCACAAAGTAAGTGTGTGTTTTTTTGCTCATGCGCGCAATTTTCCGTATATTTGCAGCCAAATTAGTTTTTATAAAAGAAGGTAAAGGTAAAAAGGTATGAAAGCATTTGTTTTCCCTGGCCAAGGTGCGCAGTTTACGGGCATGGGCAAGGATTTGTATGAAACAAACGAAGAGGCCAAGGCTCTCTTCGAGAAAGCAAACGAAATTCTGGGATTCCGCATCACAGACATTATGTTCGAAGGTACAGCCGAAGAACTAAAGCAGACGAAGGTGACACAGCCTGCCGTCTTCCTGCACAGCGTGGTGAGTGCCATCTGTATGGGCGAGGCATTCAAGCCCGATATGGTCGGCGGTCATTCGCTGGGTGAGTTCAGTGCCCTTGTTGCTGCCGGTGCGCTCGACTTCGAGGATGGTCTGAAACTGGTGTATGCCCGTGCGCTGGCTATGCAAAAGGCTTGCGAGGCACAGCCCAGCACTATGGCTGCGGTGTTGGCTCTACCCGACGAGACGATTGAGGAGATTTGTGCCGAGGTCAGCAAGGAAGGCGGTGTAGTGGTTCCTGCCAACTACAATTGCCCAGGCCAGTTGGTCATCAGCGGAACAGTTGATGCCGTGAATACGGCTTGCGAGCGTCTGAAGGCTGCCGGTGCCAAGCGTGCATTGGTGCTGCCCGTAGGCGGTGCATTCCACTCTCCCCTGATGCAGCCCGCCAAGGACGAACTGCAAACAGCCATCGAGGCTACCAACTTCAAGACACCACGCTGCCCCATCTATCAGAATGTAGATGGCAAGGCACACACGGATGCCGAGGAAATCAAGAAAAACCTGATTGCACAACTTACCGCCAGCGTGCGCTGGACACAGGAAGTACAGAATATGCTCGCCGCAGGTGCTACGGAGTTTACCGAATGTGGCCCAGGAAAGGCCCTACAGGGAATGATTGCGAAGATAGCACAGGGTAAAGAAGGGATTACGATTCAAGGCATCTAACAACGATGAAGGAGAAGATTGTAATCTATCAGGTTCTGCCGCGCCTATTCGGTAACGATAGCCGTACTTGCCAGCCCTGGGGTGACAAGCAGGTGAACGGTAGTGGCAAGATGGACGACTTCACGCCGCGTGCCCTCGAGCAAATCCGCAGTCTCGGTGCCACACACATTTGGTACACGGGTGTTATTGAGCACGCTACACAGACGGACAACACATTGTACGGCATTCCTGCCGATTGTCCTGCCATCGTGAAAGGAAAGGCCGGTTCACCGTATGCCATCAAGGACTACTACGATATTGATCCCAATATCGCTACAAGCATGCTCGCCCGCATGAATGAGTTCGAACAATTGGTGGAACGGACACACAAGGCTGGTATGAAGGTGATTATCGACTTTGTGCCTAACCATGTGGCTCGCCAGTATCACAGCGACTCTTGCCCAGAGGGCATTACGGACCTGGGACGGGAAGATGATACCACACAGGCCTTCTCGGCACAGAACAACTTCTACTACATTCCCGGTCAAGAACTGCATGTGTGCGATGTTGACCTCGGCGGATACCACGAATATCCAGCAAAGGCTACGGGCAACGACCAGTTCACCGCCTATCCCAACCGAAACGACTGGTACGAAACGGTGAAGTTGAACTATGGTGTGGACTATATGGGCGGACATGCGTGTCATTTCAACCCCATCCCACGCACATGGAAAAAGATGTTGCAGATATTGCAGTTCTGGGCATCTAAGGGCATCGATGGTTTCCGTTGCGATATGGCAGAGATGGTACCTGTAGAATTCTGGCGTTGGGCCATCACACAGGTAAAGGCACAGCATTCCGACATTATCTTCATTGCGGAGGTGTATAACCCCAACGAATACCGTAACTACCTAAACAATGGCCATTTCGACTATCTCTACGACAAAGTGGGGTTGTACGACTGCCTGCGTGCCGTAACCTGTGGATTCATTCAGGCAAGCGACATCACGCAACAATGGCAGGCCGTAGATGATATACGCGACAGGATGCTGAACTTCCTGGAGAATCATGACGAGCAACGATTGGCTAGTGATTTCTTTGCCGGCGACGGCGAGAAGGGACGCGCTCCGCTTATCGTAAGTGCCTGCATGGGACGAAACCCGATGATGATTTACTTCGGTCAGGAACTGGGTGAACGCGGTATGGACGCGGAGGGTTTCAGCGGAAGAGACGGACGGACAAGTATCTTCGACTATTGGACCATTGACAGCATCCGCCGTTGGCGAAACAAAGGACGCTTTGACAACCGTCAGTTGACCCCCAAGGAAGTATCGCTGCAGCAGTTCTATAGCCGTGTACTGAACCTCTGTAACAGCGAAGCGGCACTACGCGAGGGTGACTTCTACGACCTGATGTACACGAACCTGAGAAATCCCGACTTCAATCCGGGCAAGCAATACGCTTTTGTCCGTAGATACGGCAACGAGGTTATACTGGTTGTGGCCAACTTTGACGAGGAAGATGTGAATATCGGCATCAATATTCCCGAGCATCTCTTCGAACTTTTCAATCTGCCGCAGAGAGATATGGTAAAGGCACAGGGCTTGATGTCGAGATGCCCCTATAGCATCAGTTTCAATGCCCAGAATCCAACGCGACTGCTCGTACCTGCCAATAGCGGACGACTGCTCAAGTTTAAGTTATAACACTACCCTACTATTATAGAAGAGCCCCACGCTGATTCAGCATGAGGCTCTTCTTATATATAGTAATATTCCTATCCGATTAGAGGCGCTTGTAACCCCATTCGCCGAGGATGTCGCCCCAAGCATCGTTCACCAACTGAACGGTACGCGGGTCGTACTGATACTGGTTCTTCTTGTAGCCCTTCTTGCCCTCGATATACTTCTCGATATGCGGACGAGCCTGTTCCCATCCTGGCAAGGAAAGTTCGGTATAAAGACGCTTGGCTAATCCCATGGCATCCTTCTCCACATCCTCGAAACGAATCTCAATGAGATTACCCTCGGGGATATAGGCCTTCTGGTCCTGATAAGCATGATACAACTCTACATAGTTGCGCAGCAGGTTCTTCTCCATCTGGTCGAGGGGAATCGAATGCAGTTCGAGCGGTGCAATCGTGTTGGTAAAGAACGAACGGCTTGACTCGAACACCGTGTAAGGATTACGCATCAGATAGATGAACTTCGCATTGGGGAACATCTCCACCAATGTTTTCACCTTACCCGTGTGAGGAGGATTCTTCGACAGGTACTGTGCATCCTTCACACCATAACGCGTGTTCCACATGGATATCTTAACCAATTTCAGGAACTTCTCCTTAAACTCCGCAATCTCCTCGGGAGTGGAGTCCTTCATCGTCAAGTAGCGGTCGCAATACTCCTGCATGCGCTCGGGATAGTACCAGAAGTTGTAATAAGAATACGGACAAGTATTCTGCAAGGCGAACTCCTCTTCCTGTGGTAGGTCGGGAGCCAGTTCCATGTTGTCCGTTGGGCGATGACTTGGCATCAGCCATCCCATGACGGGTTTGAACATTCCCTGCAATGCCATCATATAATGAGGGAATACCGTCTGATAGGTCGTTGTGAATCCAAAGCGAGGATCTTGTGCAAGGATGTTATGCACGAATGTCGTACCACTACGCCAGTGTCCGAGGATGAACACAGGGTCGTGCTCCAGAGTCCAATCGGCCAACACCTTATTATATCTACGCTCCTGTATGGGAGCCGTCACGCTGAGCAAACGGCAGATTACCTTCGTGAGCAAATACTTGCCACGCTTGTTCTTGGCCACATGCTGACCTTTTGTTATCTCCTTAAAAGTCTTCCAGTCAGCACCAACAAGAGGATTGACTGGCAGTTTGCTAAATTCTATAAGTCCCATTATGATTTACGATTTAACGATTTACTACTTTATAACTTTCACCTCAATACCCTGACGGCCCAACTCTGCAACAGCGCGTTCGATGGCATCGTAATGCTCTGCGGCAATGCCGAGTTTCTTCAGGTCGAGCGTAGGAAGTTCTATCTGGTTGGTCTCATCACCCTCCAACGGACGGAGAATCATACCTACAGCCGATGTATTGTTCGTGATGGGGTCAATCAAGATGAATGCACCCGTTGCCTTATTATCCTTGTAGGCATCAAAGAACAGAGTCTTCGCTGTCGTGATGCGCACACAACCAATTTCATTCAACTTAAAGTCCTTACCCTCAAGGCGCTCCATTGTATTTACATCCACACGATACTCTATGGAATCAATGGTGGCACGCGTTGTGTTTGTATTGTGCTTCAGGAAGAACTGCTTGCCGCGATCCATCAGTTCCTCGTCCATCCATACCAGCATCGTCTCGAAATTGCGACCGATATTAGGCACATCGTCAGGACGGACGAGCATCTCGCCACGGCTGATGTCTATCTCATCCTCCAGTGTTATGGTAACACTCTGCGGACAGAAAGCCTCCTCCAATTCGCCCTCGTAAGTCACAATGCTCTTCACACGACTGCGCTTCATCGAAGGCAATGCCACCAATTCGTCGCCCTTACGCACTACACCACTCGCAATCTTACCGCAGAAGCCGCGGAAATCGAGGTCCGGACGCAGCACATACTGCACGGGATAGCGGAAGTTTGTCATATTACGATCGCGATGGATGGGCACGGTTTCCAAGAACTCCAACAACGATGTTCCCTCGAACCAAGGTGTACGCTCGCTCTTCTCCACAACATTGTCGCCCTGTTTAGCCGATATCGGGAAGCAAGTTACATCCTCTATACCCAACTGTGTGGTAAGTTCCAGATACTCTTTCTTTATCTTATCGAATACAGCCTTGTCGAAATCGACGAGGTCCATCTTATTTACAGCCAGAACAATGTGCTTTATTCCCAACAGGCTTACAAGGAAGGTATGACGGCGTGTCTGCGTAATAACACCCTTGCGGGCATCCACAAGAATGATGGCCAGATTAGCTGTCGAACCACCTGTAATCATATTACGGGTATATTGCTCATGTCCCGGAGTGTCTGCAATGATAAACTTGCGCTGATTGGTACTGAAATAGCGATAGGCCACATCAATGGTAATACCCTCCTCGCGTTCAGCCTTCAGCCCATCGAGCAACAATGCATAGTCGATTTGACCGGCCCCGGCATTACCCACACGCGCAGAGTCACGCGTCAAGGCCTGCAACTGGTCCTCGTACAACTTCTTGGAGTCAAATAGTAAACGCCCAATCAATGTGCTTTTACCATCGTCCACGCTTCCTGCCGTCAGCAAACGAAGTAAGTCCTTCTTCTCATCAGCATCAAGGAATGCCTTTATATCTATCTTATTCTCTTCCATATCCAGTTAATTAAGAATTAAGAATGAAATCTTCATTTCATTAGAAGTAGCCCTCACGCTTCTTTTGCTCCATAGAGGCTTCCTGGTCGAAGTCGATGACACGAGTAGTACGCTCGCTCTTAGTGGTAGTCATCATCTCTTCAACGATTTCCTCTATTGTCGTGGCATTGCTCTCTACCGCGCCCGTCAGAGGCCAACAGCCCAAAGTACGGAAACGCACCATGCGGTTGTGAATCTTAGGAACCAACTCCTTAGGCAGACGGTCGTCGTCGGCCATGATGATGTTTCCGTCAATCTCCACACACGGACGCTCCTTGGCATAATACAACGGAACGATGGGAATATTCTCCAGACGGATGTACTGCCAAATATCAAGTTCCGTCCAGTTACTCAAGGGGAACACACGAATCGACTCACCCTTGTGAACACGGCTGTTATAGATATCCCAGAGTTCAGGGCGCTGGTTCTTGGGATCCCATTGGTTGAACTTATCTCGGAATGAGAAGATACGCTCCTTGGCACGACTCTTTTCCTCATCGCGGCGCGCTCCACCAAAAGCAGCATCAAACTTATACTTGTTCAATGCGTCCAACAAGGCCTTTGTCTTCATTAGGTCTGTATGTACCTTACTGCCATGTGTAAATGGTCCAACGCCAGCATTAAAGGCCTCCATATTACTTTCCACAATAAGATTCCAACCATATTGTTTGGCATAGTTATCGCGAAATTCTATCATCTCGCGGAACTTCCACTTTGAGTCGATATGCATCAAAGGGAATGGAACCTTACCTGGAGCAAAAGCCTTCTCGGCCAGGCGTACCATAACGCTACTATCCTTACCAATGCTGTAGAGCATCACAGGATTCTCAAACTCAGCAGCCACCTCGCGAATGATGTGGATGCTTTCAGTTTCAAGTTCCTGTAAGTGCGATAAATTGTATTCAGCCATTACTATAATAATTTATTATTTTCTTATTTCACTACTTGCGAAGCCATAATCATCTCTACGACAGCCTTCACACTATCTTCCAAAGGCAAAACAGAAGTATCGATACTCAAATCGGGATTCTTCGGGGCTTCAAAAGGAGCACTAACACCAGTGAAATCCTTCACCATACCCTGGCGCGCTTTGGCATACAAGCCTTTCACATCACGCCTCTCACACTCTGCCAATGGCGTACTGACATATACCTCCTTGAAGTCTTCAGCACCCACGATATCGCGGGCCATCTTTCGTATATCCTCCGTAGGACTGACAAAACATGCCAATGTCACGACTCCCGTATGTACGAACAATCTGCCCACCTCGGCTATACGGCGAATATTCTCCATGCGATCCTCTTGGGAAAAGCCCAAATTGTTATTGATGCCCGCACGGATATTATCTCCGTCAAGGATTCGACAAAGGATGCCACGGTCGTAAAGTTCACGCTCCACGCCAAGTGCAACGGTGCTTTTTCCGCTACCACTCAACCCCGTAAACCAAACCATCATACCGCGTTGGTGTAGCAATGCCTCGCGCTGTTCGCGCGTCATCATCTTGTCGTAAATCGGATATATGTTTTCTGCCATTGCCTTAATACCTATTATTTATATTCCTCCCAACTCTTGATAGCCAAGTCTTCGGGCTTAATCGTACAGAATGCCTGAATGAAGGCTGCTGCCAGACGACTGTTGGTAAGCAAAGGCACATTCAAATCCACCGCAGCACGACGAATCTTATAGCCATTTGTCAATTCACCTGCCGTCAAGTCCTTAGGAATATTAACTACAAGGTCTATCTTCCTTTCATGCAGCAAGTCTAATGCCTGTGGCTGAGCATCTTGTTCGCTGGGCCAATGTACCAGAGTATTTTCAATACCATACTCCGACAAGTATTTGCTTGTACCGCCCGTAGCGTAGATATCATAACCGTGTTCACGAAGCGTTCGTGCGGCATCAATCATGGCAGCCTTTTCCTTGGCACCACCCGTTGAAAGAAGGATTCCCTTCTTCGGGATGCGATAACCGACAGAAAGCATTGCCTTCATCAAGGCACAGTTTGAATCATCACCAAGACATCCTACCTCACCCGTACTGCTCATATCTACGCCCAAGACTGGGTCGGCCTTTTGCAATCGGTTGAATGAGAACTGACTGGCTTTGATTCCGACATAATCAAAATCAAAGAAACTCTTATGCAACTTCTCTACAGGAAGACCTAGCATCACACGCGTTGCAAGTTCAATCAAGTTCACCTTAAGTACCTTGCTGACAAACGGGAAACTACGCGAAGCACGGAGATTACATTCAATTACCTTGATTTCATTGTCGCGTGCAAGGTATTGAATGTTAAATGGTCCCGAGATATTCAGTTCGCGGGCTATCTGTGCCGATATCTTCTTAATGCGGCGAACAGTCTCTACATAAAGTTTCTGTGCAGGGAACTGTATCGTTGCATCGCCAGAGTGTACTCCAGCAAACTCAATATGCTCACTGATGGCATAGGCAATGATTTCACCATTCTTGGCCACGGCATCCATCTCCACCTCCTTGGTGTTCTGCATGAACTTGCTGATAACCACTGGATGTTTCTTTGATACATTTGCAGCCAAATTAAGGAATCGTTCCAACTCTTCTTGGTTGGAGCATACATTCATGGCAGCACCGGAAAGTACATAGGAAGGACGAACCAAAACTGGGAAGCCCACTCTATTTATAAAGGCATTGACATCCTTCATGGTTGTCAGTGCACTCCATTCCGGCTGATCCACACCGATTCGGTTAAGCATGGCAGAGAACTTCTCGCGGTCTTCTGCATTATCAATGTATTTGGCTTGTGTACCAAGAATAGGCACTTGTTGTCCATCGAGTTTTAATGCCAGATTGTTCGGTATCTGACCACCCGTAGATACAATTACGCCCTTCGGTGTCTCCAAATCGATGATATCCATTACACGCTCGTAGGTAAGTTCATCGAAATAGAGGCGGTCGCACATATCATAGTCGGTCGATACGGTCTCTGGATTGTAGTTAATCATCACAGAACGAAGACCTTCCTTTCGTATCGTGTTAAGTGCCTGAACACCACACCAGTCGAACTCAACCGACGAACCGATACGATAAGCACCACTACCCAATACGACAATACTTCTATGGTCATTCTCATATTGGATATCATGTCCCACTCCACTATAGGTAAGGTAGAGATAATTGGTTTGTGCAGGATACTCGGCAGCCAATGTGTCTATCTGCTTTACAACGGGAAGGATTCCCAGTTGCTTGCGCTTCTGACGGACAATATTAACCGCATCCTCAATATCCATCTTTGCTTCCATACCGACAGCCCGTGCTATCTGGAAATCCGAGAAACCATAAATCTTGGCTTGACGCAAAAGATCAGCATCAATATTATCCAAGCCCTTGCTCTTATGAAGTTGGAGATCGATATTCCGGATGTTTTGTAACTTCTGCAAGAACCACTTGTCAATCTTCGTGAGTTGATGAATCTGGTCAATGGTATAACCTTGCTTCATCGCCTTCGAGATGATGAAGATGCGTTTGTCCGTAGGTTCTTTCAAAGCAGCATCGATGTCTGCGATTTCCAGTTCCTTGTTCTCGACAAAGCCATGCATGCCCTGCCCTATCATACGAAGACCTTTCTGAATAGACTCCTCGAAAGTACGGCCTATGGCCATTACTTCGCCGACAGACTTCATAGATGAACCCAGCTCGCGATCAACACCACGGAACTTGCCCAAATCCCAACGAGGTATCTTACATACAACATAGTCGAGCGCAGGCTCGAAGAAGGCCGTAGTCGTCTTGGTTACAGAGTTCTTCAGGTCGAACAAGCCATAACCTAATCCCAATTTGGCAGCCACAAATGCCAAGGGATAACCCGTAGCCTTAGATGCCAAGGCTGAAGAACGCGACAGACGTGCATTGACTTCAATGACACGATAATCTTCACTATCAGGATCGAAGGCATACTGCACATTGCACTCGCCCACAATGCCGATATGACGAATAATCTTTATGCTCAGGGCACGCAGTTTGTGATATTCACTATTGGTCAGGGTCTGGGATGGAGCGATGACGATACTCTCGCCCGTATGGATTCCCAGCGGGTCGAAGTTCTCCATGTTACAAACCGTGATGCAATTGTCGTAACGGTCACGAACCACTTCGTATTCAATTTCCTTCCAGCCCTTCAGACTCTTTTCGACCAGCACCTGCGGTGAGAACGAAAATGCTTTCTCTGCCAATTTGTTCAGTTCCTGCTCATTGTCGCAGAAACCCGAACCTAAACCGCCCAAAGCGTATGCTGCACGAAGAATCACCGGATAGCCCAGTTCGCTGGCGGCCTTACGCGCCTCTTCTATGGTTTCGCACGCCTGACTCTTGATGGTCTTTACTTCTATCTCATCGAGTTTCTCTACAAACTTTTCGCGGTCCTCGGTATCGATAATGGCTTGTACAGGAGTACCCAGTACCTCAACACCATATTTCTCGAGCACACCGCTCTGGTAAAGCGCAACACCACAGTTCAACGCCGTTTGTCCGCCAAAAGCCAGAAGAATACCCTGTGGGCGTTCTTTTTCAATCACACGCTCTACAAAATCGGGAGTAACGGGAAGAAAATAGATGTGATCCGCTACACCTTCGCTGGTTTGCACCGTTGCGATATTGGGATTTATTAGAACAGTTTCTATGCCTTCTTCCTTCAGTGCTTTCAATGCCTGCGAACCCGAATAGTCGAATTCTCCTGCCTCGCCTATCTTCAGGGCTCCAGAGCCAAGAAGCAATACTTTCTGTATCTTTTTATCTATCATATCTCCTTGTTTAGAGCAATTTCACAAATTCGTCAAACATAAACTCTGTATCTATAGGACCAGAACAAGCCTCGGGATGGAACTGGGCACTAAACCAAGGATTCGTCTTATGACGCACGCCTTCGTTTGAACCATCATTCATATTCACGAAAAGCGGTTCCCAATCCTTACCAAGCGTTGTCGTATCCACAGCGTATCCATGATTTTGGCTGGTGATGAAGCACTGATTCGTGCCAACCTTGCGAACGGGTTGATTGTGGCTACGATGACCATACTTCAATTTGTAGATAGTTGCACCTGCAGCCTTGCTCAACAATTGGTTGCCCATACAAATTCCCATACAAGGACGCACTTGAGGATTTGCAAGGAACTTGCGTATATTCCCCACCGTCACCTCGCATGTATCGGGGTCACCAGGACCATTTGCTAAGAAAAGCCCGTCAAACTCCATATCGTTGAAATCGTAGTCCCAAGGCACACGGATAACTTCTACTCCTCTGCGTAAAAGGCAACGAATGATATTCTCCTTCACACCACAATCCACAAGCAATACTTTTTTTGCATTGCTTTGGTTTGCTTTATAAACCTTCACCTTCTTGCAACTGACTTGAGCAACGAAGTTCACACCTTCATAGTCTGCCGTCGGGATATTATCCGGCTCATCGTCAAACAGAATCTTACCCATCATCACACCATGCTCGCGCAGGACTTTCGTCAATTCACGAGTATCAATGCCTGTTATGCCGGGGACCTTCTCACGCTTCAACCAATCTGCAAGCGACTCTTTCGCATTCCAATGGCTATACTCCGTACTATAATCGCTCACGATAATGGCACGAGCATGAATCCGGTCGCTTTCCATAAAAGTGGAAAGTCCGTTTTCCTCTATACTAAACTCAGGCACGCCATAGTTACCAACAAGCGGATAAGTAAGTGCCATCAACTGTCCTGCATACGAAGGATCGGTCAGGCTCTCAGGATAGCCCATCATAGCCGTATTGAATACGACTTCGCCTGCGACAGGAGTTTCGTATCCGAAGGAAGTTCCATGAAACTTCGTTCCATCATCCAATAGAAGTGTTACCTTTCTCATATTTTCTTATAGACTTTTTCATAATAGTTTATGAATGCCCTGTTCAGCAGTTTAAGACCACCCGGTGTAGGATAGTCGCCACTGAAATACCAGTCACCCGCATGGTGAGGGCAGGCACGATGTAAGCCTTCGAGACTCTGGTAGATAATCTCGATAGGTGTTGTTATACCCTCTGGACGGAGCATTTCTACAATCTTTCCGCTAATCTCGTCTGCTGTAAAGGGAGCATATATCTCGCGCACATAATTCACCAGTTGCTCGTTCGGCATCGACTGTTGTCCGACACACTTACGATACACATCGTCAATCAACGCCCATTCACCACGCTCCACAAGGAGTTCTATGGCAGCACGGAAGGCTATAAATTCCTCCATCTTTGCCATATCGATACCGTAATAGTCGGGATAGCGCACCTGTGGGGAAGAACTTACCAAGATTATCTTCTTGGGATGTAAGCGGTCGAGTATGCGTATAATACTCTCCTTCAGTGTCGTGCCACGCACGATGCTATCATCAATAATGACCAGATTGTCCTGATAAGGTACAAGCGAATTGTAAGTAATGTCATAAACATGTGCAGCAAGGTCGTTACGGTTCTTACCCTCGGTAATGAATGTACGCAACTTGATATCTTTCCAAGCCACCTTCTCACTACGGATGTACATTCCCACAATCTGCTTGATTTCCTCCTCAGAAGGCTGATGGTCACGCACCAAATCACACAGTTCCCTTACCTTCTGTCGGTTCAACGCCTTCTTGAATCCACGCAACATGCCATAAAACGCCACTTCTGCCGTATTGGGGATAAACGAGAATACCGTATGTGCCACATCGCCATCAATGGATTCAGTGATACGCTCCGTCAATTGTTCGCCCAGATTCTTACGCTCTTCATAGATTTCATGGTCAGAGCCACGACTGAAGTAGATTCGTTCAAACGAGCATGCGCGTTTCTCTTTTGCAGGGATTATCTGCGACAAGGTTGTTTCTCCCGATGCGCGCATCATCAACGCCTCACCCGGTTGCAATTCATGCACATATTTCGATTCTACATCGAAGGTCGTTTGAATCACAGGGCGTTCCGAGGCAATTACAAGCACCTCATCGTCTTCATACCAAAAAGCTGGTCTGATACCCCAAGGGTCACGCATTGAGAACATCTCCCCGCTACCCGTCATGCCACAAATAACATAACCGCCATCCCACCAAGGAGCGCTGGTCTTTAAGACATTCCCCAAATCGATATTTTGCTCGATAAATCGTGTGATGTCCATTCCTTCGAGACCTTTTTCCTGAGCCTCGATGAACAGGCGTTCACTTTCGCGGTCAAGCCTATGTCCCAGTTGCTCCAACAAGATGAAGGTATCGCCATACACACGAGGATGCTGACCTTTTGAGGCTATATCCTGAAATATGTCATCGACATTCGTCAAGTTAAAGTTTCCACACAAACACAGGTTCTTCGCCCGCCAATTGTTACGACGCAAAAAGGGATGTACAAAAGAAAGGCCACCTTTGCCCGTTGTAGAATAGCGAAGATGACCCATATAGATTTGCCCTGCAAAAGGCAGTGAATTCTTAGCAAAAGTGGCATCAGCCAACTTCTCTGACGGGATGCCCTTGTAATGGTCGTGTACCAACGAGAATATTTCACTTATGGCGCCACTACCCTCGGCTCGTTCCCTGAACATATATTCGGTGCCAGGCTCTGCTTCTAACTTCACACATGCCAACCCCGCGCCTTCTTGCCCACGATTGTGCTGTTTCTCCATCAACAGATAGAGTTTGTTCAGCCCGTACATCCACGAACCGTATTTCTGCTGGTAATATTCCAAGGGCTTTTTTAGGCGAATCATCGCCACACCACACTCGTGCTTCAACTGCTCCATTGTTCGTTGCCTTAAAAACTCTGCGAAGATACAAAAAATATCCCACATGGCAAAATTAAACCTTTGCAATTACACAAAAAAGAATAAAGTCCCAAATCGTTACGACTTGAGACCTTATTCCTTCAAAATATTGTATGCTTAACTCTCGGCACTAAATTCAAAAGCCTGCACGACGAATTGTAAGGCGTATAGCCTCGGTATGAACCTGCGCAAAGGCTTCAGCATCTTTTACAACACAAGCAAGATAACCGCCACCGCCTGCTCCAGGCATTTTCCAAGCCAGCACCTCTGGCATGGCGGAATATTCATCAATATAATCCTGAATACTTTTAACCTTTTCAACTGCTTCCAGACGCTCCACCCAACCTTGCGAGACGCCTTCATCACCTGACGGATTCAGCATCCCTGGGAACATTGCGGTTTGAGCGTCAAAGCTTGCCTTATAGGCCACTGCAAATGCTGCTAAATCCTTGTTCATAATCGCAGTCCAACAATCATCGGCTGCTTTAGCCAACGCCTTCACCTTAGGCTCCGTAATATCCTTACCTTCGACCACGCTACAACCAGGTTTGCGAGGCTCCATCGGTATCATGACAAGGTGACTCTCCAACCATTGTAAGATGCTCTCATCCTGACAACTTTCAATCTTCTCTGGCCAAAAACGACTATTATAGTAATGCCTACACAAACCTGGAATACATATGCCTATTGAATCCTGTGCGCCAGAAACAATATCATCGGACCGCTCAGGGTCATTTTCAAAGCAGAACACCAATTTGGCCAACATTTCAGGATCCATATTGGGCAATTGATACGGCCAAATCTTCTTGATTGTGTTCCTCGTTGATGTCGAAAGTCCACAGCGTTCCTTTATTTCAAATGTTGGCTCAAGACTGATGGTGATTGCCCACCCCGGAGCATACTGACTTACATACGGTTGGTCAATCCAAGTTCCTGCCAAATCCAATCGTGTAGGTATCTGACTTTCAGTCTTCTTCAGGTCTGTGCTTGAACGCGCTTGAAGACCTTTCTGCGGCACCCTCTGTAGCACTACATACTTAATTCCCCGCTCCTCACAAAACTTCCGTTTATCTTCGTTTCCTCCGTCCTCATTCACCACCAATATATCTGGCTTCAGAAAGTCCACGGTAGGAATAAAGTCCATGATTCCACTTCCTTGGTTGATGAAAGCGTCCTTCACATAGCGAATACTCTTCACCATAAACAAGCGCTCTTGTTCACAATAGACAGTCTTATGATGCTTATATTCCTGTATGGTTTTATCACTGCCAATACCCACATACAGGTCTCCATATTCCGCCGCCTGCCGGAAGAACTCCACATGCCCCGAGTGCAGCAAATCATAACACCCACTGACAAACACCTTCGGCCTTTGTTTCTGTTTAGAGTTCATCGTTGAAAGAATCGATGGATCTTAACACCCCACCACTTAAAAGTCTGCGGTATGCGCCACCAAGCCTCGGCTGGTGCATAATGATAAAACAATTTTGCTTGTCCTGCTGTTCGTCCAAGACGCTGTAAACCATGTACGACACCTCGTTTCTGAATATATTGTACATTGTGCCCAAAATTTCCCATTTTCCAAATATTCTCCATGAGTACAGGGACACTCTTGTGGTCATCATTCGTGATAGGAAAGGGAAAGGCCTGCATTGGCAATCCGAGATGGTCTGTAAGTATTGCTCCTAATCCTGTATAGGCTTTATACAATCCTATACCCTCAAGGTGCATTTTTAATTCTTCATTATTAATTTTCAGTTTGTCTTGTGCCTTCGCCCAATCGCAAAACTGCCGAAGTCCTATGCCTTCGATAATAAGGTGATAGAAAATGTGGATGAAAACATACAGCGCATTATAAGTGGGAGCCAATATCGGCACAGCCTGCCCACAAATATCTATTGTACAAGGTGTATTCCACACTTGCTTCATTACCACATTCTCCCAGTATCGCTGATGAGGCGGATAAGCAAAACTTGTCAACATGCTATGCATCTCGTACTGGATATCATTCAATTCAAACTCTACATGTTTATTCGAATTGGTATTTTTGACCTTTACCCCCAGCGTATGTTGAAAATACGCCATTGCCCTACTCCAATCATCTGGGTGACAAATAAAATCAATGTCTCCACTTTGTCTTAATCCCGCATCGGGATATAATTTTGCCAGTGTCTGCCCCTTAAATACAATGATACGGATACCCTGGTTCTCCATTTTGCAACTCAGGTCTGCCACAGCCATATCCATCTGTTCATTCCTTTGCCGTATCGTTTCCGTTAAGGCATATACTTCCATTGCCGCTTGCTTGGGCAATTTTAATCCCGAATCAATCAGAGACTGCCCTATAAGGCCAGCCACAGCCTGCTCGTGTGCCAATCCAATAAGCGACTGATACTGAGCCTGCGCCATCTTTCGCCCCTCAAAACATATCTTCTCTCCCCACAAGGTAGAGCGCAATAAAAGAAGAAATGTTTCGTGGAGCGTCATAAGGGTCTCTTACTAGATAAGTTTACTTTTGTATGATGTCTTCAGGCTTTACTGGCTGATAGGGTCCATCCTTAACCTCCATTATAACGCATGGAGTAGTTACCTCTACGGTATGCCATTGTCCACTTGGAATTTGAAGTCCTCGATTGTCTTTATCGGCACTCAAATGGATGCGTGTTATTTCACATCCTTCTTCATCGAAATAAATCTCCGTTAATTGGCCTAAAAGAACGACAATTGTTTCCTTTGTGGTTGGGTGCCGATGAATTGGCACCTCTGTGCCTGGAATTAGAGCGTTAAGCATTCGCTGCGACTGATCCTCAGAGGTATTTCTTAGGTCGTACGAAGCTCGAAGCCTGGGTGAATCTTTTGCTTCAGCCAATAACTCTTTAAATAGTCTAGGATTTAGAACTAAATGGTTTTCATAATCACTTGCATTATTAAGACTATCAAGATATTCTTGGTGCAAATGATAGAAGTTCTTCATAAAGAGAAGATAGATGGTACAAAGCGTAATAAGAATGCAAATGGCATATACCCAATGCCATTCGGGTAACAACAAGAGCCATGCAGATACCGCCAACTGCGTCACCATATAAAGAGTTGATACATAAATGTGTGGCCAGCGTAGTTCATTAGCCAACAACTGGTACATGTGTTTGCGGTGTGCCTTACCTAAGTTTTCGTGAAGCATAATGCGGTGACAAATAGTAAGCACCGAATCTACACCGTAAAGAGCAAGCAATATTAGGTAAGTGATATCCTGACTTTGTATGATAAGGCGTCCGAGAGCAAAAACAATGATGAACGCTATGCCAACTGAGCCCACATCGCCTGCAAAGCAGCGCGCGTGGGTGCGGAAGTTGAAATAGCAGAAGACGAATGTAGCAAGAAAAGCGATGACGAGCAGAGAGGGTTCCACGAAGCCTGCTTCCTCCCCATTGGTGTCCAACCACAGTAATGGAAGCAAAACAGCCAGCGAATACCCACCCGTAATGCCATTGATTCCATCCATAAAATTATAGGCATTGGTAATGCCCACACATAGGATAAGGGCAATAATCAGCATCCACCAAGCATCAATACGCAACAATCCTAAATCTGCGAACATGAGCGCCATGGCTGAGAATTGGAAGAGAAGCCGTAGAGAATCAGGCAAAGGGCGTATGTCATCGATGAAGCTTATTAACGCAATAAGCGAAAGCCCTATAACGAACCAAGTGTAAGGGCATCCATAAAAAGCTGCCCAAAGCCAAATACTGAATGTAAATATTATCCCTCCACCACGTAGAACTACCTGACGATGCGAACTTCTTTCATTGGGACGGTCAATAATATTGAAGTAATCGGCAATACGGAAATAGGTAAGTTCCAACGCAAAGAGCAGAACGGCAATAATGATGTATGTCAGCATAGTCGTTTATTTATCTTTGAATGAGAGTATGGTGCGGCGTAGACCTTCTTTAGCCCGTATGGGCATCTTTGTGATGCCTAATGCGTTTTTTATTTTGCGATTGTCAGAAATATAGTTCTCGGTAAGTTTTCGTAGGCGTTCACTGTTGAGGGGCAGGTGTAGCACATCTCCAATGCAGGCAAAGACTCCCATTAGTTTTCGATTGATGTGCCAGACGCGGACCTTCTTGTCCATGACTTGGCAGATAACTTCGATGAGTTCGTTGGTTGATACAGGTTCGTCGTCGTTCACATGATAGATTCCACTTTCAATCTCCTTTGTCAGGAGTCCTTGTATGATGAAAGTTAGATTGTCTATGGACATGAATGTGCGTTGGTTTTCAAAAGCACCTAAGGGCCAAGGAATGCCACGACATACTACACCAAACAATAGATTCAAGTTGCCCTTGTTTCCAAGGCCATGTATCATGCAGGGACGCAGAATGTAGGTTTGTTTTGCTATATGCTCCTGAATATATCGTTCAGCGGCTATTTTACTTTCACCATATGGACCTTTGGGCGCAGGTTCCATTGTTTCATCCACGAAATCGCCTTTCACACTGTCAGCAGCAGCTTTCACTGAACTGAATTGTATAAACTTCTGTGCTGACGATGTGAGGAAGTAGTCATAGATGCGCTTGGTAAGTTCTGTGTTTACCTTGAAGTATATGTCGGCCTTAGCTTGATTCTTAGTATCATGAGCCTTGCCAGCAAGGTTAATGATAGCATCAACTTCTGGAAGTAGTCCTTTGTCGAGTTCATCCCATGAGTAGGTCTTCTCTACTCCTTCCTTTTCGGGACTTACAATGTCTAATCCATATATAGTATGTTCGGGACTGAGTGCCCTTACGAGGTTTGAACCCACGAAACCGTGTATACCTGTAATGAGAATCTTCATGATTTGTCTTCTGTTAATTGGTTAACCAAATTAGCATACATCCCCGTGACAATATCTTTTGTATAGTTCTGTTGGATGCAGGCAGCACCACACCATCCCATTTCTTTCAACATTTTTTTGTCAATACTATGTAGCCATGACACCATTTCTTCTACCTTTCGGTTCTCATCTTTTTCCGTAACCAGTTTGGCGCAACCCTTGTCCTGTAGGAAGTTGACAATGGGTGTGTGTTTACCTGAAATAACCAGCAGTGGACGTTCGCAAGCCATAATAGTATAGACTTTCGATGGGAAGCCATCGCCTTCCATTTGCGGACTCATAAAGATAAAATTTAAGTCGCTATACGAAAGAATATAGGGCATTAAGTTGCGTGGTTGATATGGCAGGATTCTCATATTTTTCAATCCTCTTTTCTGTTTTTCATCCTCTAAGTAGGGTTTCTTTACGCCCTCGCCAATGACGATGTATTCTATGGGTATGTCCTGTGTCTTTTGTGCTAGTTCCAGTAAGGGGAGCCAGTCCTGCGCAAAGCCGATGTTCCCTGCATATAGTACCCTTATTTTCTCATCGTCAGGGAATGAGTGCTCGTCTAATATGCCTTTCCATTCGAGAGGCCGATAGAGATCGGTATCTACGAAGTTGGGAATGATGTGCAGTTTGTCCTTATCGTGGAATCTATCCACTATGGTATCATAAAACACTTGATCGATAGTCGTCACGGCATCCGAACCGTTATAGACCTTTCGTTCCATCCATTTGAGAAATCGGAGTGGCAGCCCTCCTCTCATTTTCAGGATGTCAGGATATATCTCCTGCACATTATATACCACCTTACATCCTTTAAGTTTGGCAAGCCCTAAATTAAGAAAACCAATGGTGAGTGGGGGCGATGGGGATAGGATGAGGTCGACATGTCGAATGGAGAGTCCAATGAAGAAAGAAACGATGTGCCAATACACAAAACCTATAAGGCGTAGCAATGTGCTTTTAAATTTCTTTTGTGGCACATGCAATACTTTTATTCCATGATAGTTGCTTTCTTTGCATAATCCCCAAATTTTCCAACACATCGGCTGTTTCTCCAATTGTTCCTCTATGATATTAAAATGAGGCGTGGTGGTGAGCACAACCACTTCATGCCCTTCTTTTTGAAGCCGTAGGGCAATGTCGTTGTACAAGTATGCAGTACTGACTCCATCAGGACTAAATATCAACGAGTGTATAAGTATTCGTTTCATTTATCTTTCAGTCCTTTCTCCAAACAAATCGATTTACAATTCCCGTATAGCTCTGTATAATCTTCACAACCTTAGTACTTACATTCTCCTCCACATAGTCAGGGACAGGAACACCATAATCACCGCTTTTATTCATTTCAACAGCCGTTTCCACCGCCTGTAAAAGCGATTCCTCATCAATTCCTGCAATAAAGAAACAAGCCTTGTCTAAAGCTTCTGGTCGTTCCGTAGAAGTACGGATGCATATTGCAGGGAAAGGATGACCGACAGAGGTAAAGAACGAACTTTCCTCTGGTAATGTGCCACTATCAGAGACCACAGCAAAAGCATTCATCTGCAAACAATTGTAATCATGGAATCCAAGAGGCTCATGCTGAATCACACGCTTGTCAAGTTGAAAACCGCTTTGTTCTAAACGCTTACGACTACGGGGATGGCAACTATACAAAATCGGCATATCATATTTTGCTGCCATCTTATTGATAGCAGTAAAGAGAGAGATAAAATTCTTTTCCGTATCAATGTTCTCTTCTCTATGAGCCGACAAAAGAATATATTTGCCTTTTTCCAAACCTAGGCGCTTGTGGATGTCGCTGGACTCAATCTCCGACAAGTTCTCATGCAAGACCTCTGCCATTGGCGAGCCCGTCACATAAGTGCGTTCCTTGGGCAACCCACAATCAGCCAGATAACGGCGGGCATGTTCCGAATAAGCCATATTCACATCGCTGATAATATCCACGATACGCCGATTAGTCTCCTCGGGCAAGCACTCGTCCTTACAACGATTTCCTGCCTCCATGTGAAAGATAGGAATATGTAAACGTTTGGCACCTATTACGCTCAGGCAAGAATTGGTATCACCGAGTACAAGTACAGCATCAGGCTTCGTCTCTACCATTACCTTATAACTCTTGTCAATGATATTTCCCATCGTCGCGCCAAGGTCATCCCCCACTGCTTCCATATAGATATCAGGCTCTGCCAGTTTCAGGTCTTTGAAGAACACTCCATTAAGATTATAGTCATAGTTCTGTCCCGTATGCGCCAACAAACAATCAAAATACTTACGGCACTTATTAATTACAGCTGCCAGTCGTATGATTTCCGGTCTTGTTCCTACAATGATAAGCAATTTCAGCTTGCCATCATTCCTAAAATGCTTTATTTCCATAGTAATTATACTTTTTCAAAAAATGTATCTGGTTTGTTTGGATCAAATATCTCGTTACAATACATAACTGTCACAAGGTCTTCCGTTTCACTCAAGTTAATGATGTTATGCGTATAGCCTGGAAGCATGTGAACAGCTTCAATCTTATCGCCACTCACTTTCCACTCCAACATCTTACCATCAGGGTCGTTCAGGTTGCGTTGCTGTATCAAGCCATGTCCAGAGACCACAATAAAAAACTCCCACTTGGTATTATGCCAATGTTGGCCTTTGGTGATACCAGGCTTGGAAATATTAATACTCACCTGCCCATTATTGAGGGTGTGTATAAGTTCCGTGAATGAACCACGGTCATCAATATTCATTTTTAGAGGAAAGGCCACTTTCTCTTGTGGAAGATAGCTAAGGTAGGTGGAATAAAGTTTCTTGGCAAAACTATTGTTTGGCATCTCCGGTATCATCAGCGTCTTTGGCTGTCCTGCGAACTCATAAAGCAGTTCAACAATTCTTCCTAATGTCACCTTATGCGTAACTGGACAATAGCAATACGCTCCATTTTCATTTGGAAGGACATCAAGACCGTCAAACTCACAACGATGTTCCCTCCCCTCAAGGGCATCCAACATTTCTGCCACGAGGTCATCAATATAGAGTAATTCTAATTCAACGGAAGAATCATTTACCTGAATAGGCAGGTCGTGGGCAATGTTGTGACAGAAGGTAGCTACTGCCGAGTTGTAGTTAGGGCGGCACCATTTGCCAAAAAGATTAGGGAATCGATACACCAATACCCGAGGACTTAAACCTTTTGAGCCCTTGCGCTCTTGACCCCTTGAACCTTTGAACTCTTGAACCCTTGAACTCTTGAACCCTTGAACTGTCGGAGCAAGAACCTCCTGTTCATAGCGAAGGAACATATCCTCCCCCGCCTTTTTGCTTCGGCCATACTCACTATTTCCAAATCGGCCTGTTAAGGATGCTTGTTGTGAGGAGCTCAACATCACAGGACAAGTATTTTGATACTTCTTTAAGGTGTCAAGCAATGTAGAGGCAAAGCCAAAGTTCCCTTCCATAAACTCACATTGTTCCTTTGGCCTATTTACTCCAGCCAAATTGAATACAAAATCTGCTTTTTGGCAATATTCATCCAACAAAGCTGGCGGAGTATCTATGTCGTACTCAAAGACTTCCTCAATCCCAGTATTGCTCCCCTCGCCATTTGGAGAGGGGTTGGGGGTGAGGCTTGGCCTCGTTCTGTCTTTCCCGTTTCTTATATTATATAAGGTGGCACAAAGATTCTTTCCTACGAATCCTTTTGCCCCAGTTACAAGTATATTCATGTCATGAAATAGTTTAAAATGTTCAAGTTGTTCAAGCAGTTCAAGGCATATACTTAGCACCAAGCTTTTCGCTGGCTTTAATCTCCTTGATGAAATTCATTATTCCAGCAGACAATTTACGACACTCAGTATATAGTTCATTATATTCTTCAGGTGTAAGATAACGAACATCGTTCGCACGAATAAGCTGTGAGCGAACCTCACCACAAGAGCCTTTGGCTATGTATAAGAAGTTTAGGAACTCTTTATTACCTGTTCTTTCGAACCCTTCAGCAATATTATCCATAATGGAACCT
>JAGCYD010000009.1 GCA_017960985.1 Bacteroidaceae bacterium | reverse complement strand
TTGTGTGATGGAGCCTGTAGTGATGCCCACGGCCGTAGTCAATGCCGAATCGGAGAAGGCTCCGAGTTTGAAGTTGCACTCGTTGCCGCCACACTCCAAAATGGCCGATAGGGTATAGGTTCCGGCGGGGAGGGTTACAGGCTGGTAAACATCGCCCGTAGTTGCCGTCCACCACGCACTCGACCACGACTGGTACACATAGGTACCGTCGGCTGGTACGCCTGCACTACCTACCGTACCGCCCCAACTGCCTGCCGAGAAATACTTTTCGGCTGCGGTATAGACATTGGTCTCGGTCAGCGTATAGTTGGTTGTCCATCCCGTGGGAAACACGCCCGAGCGGTTGTCGTTCTCGAACGAGGGATTGACAAGGTAGTCGGCGGTGACATCCGTATCGCTGGACATTTCGACATGCCCCGGGGCAATCTTGTAGTATCCACAGGCATGCTCTGGAATATTAGGCACGAAGTTGCTGTTAGTAAATGAGCCAAGCACCTCGCCCGTCCAAATGTCGGTTATCACGCACTCCTGATCGGTACCAAAGCCAATGTCCGTCAAGGGCACGGGGATGTCGAGGCTGTAGGAAGTGGGGTCGGTGGTATAGACCAGAAACTCGACGGTTGCTCCGTTTCGGCCCGATACGGCATCGTCGATGCCCACGAAGGACTTGAAGGTCTTCCACTCTGTGCCCGAGGGCAGGGTGACGGTCATGATGAAGTCGGAGTTTGCGCCGATTCCGTTGGTGTATGTCGTTCCGTTCACCTTCAGTGCGTTGCCATCGACTTCCTGGTTTATCTTATAGCCCCAAGTAGCCACGGATACGCTATAGGGGAGGTCGGTTATGAGAGTCTCGTTTCCGTCCTTATCGACAATACGCGGATTTATCCAGTCGCCGTGGTCGTAGTCCTTGCCGTCGCCGGCATCGGCTATGACGAGGTAAAGTTTCTCGGCGCCCGTGATGTCGGCCTGCATATTCACGCCTGCGGCTTGGCTGCTGAACGACACGATGCCGCTATTGGCAATTGCCGTTGTGGGGTTGCATGCCGAGCGCGTCGTGGGGTCACCGCCAAACACCATAAACTTGATGCTGCTAGTGGAGCCCGACTGGGTACGACCTGTATCGTCGATGGCGCCAAAGCCCTTGAAGGTTACGGCATTGGCTGGCAGATTGAACAACACCATGGCATTGGCATCGGTGGAGAATCCCTTGGCGTATGTTGTGCCACCCACGGCCATGTTGCCTGAATTGGTGACATTGGTGTTCCACCTTACGACATTAAAGTACGAATTGGTATAGGTACGCACGACATCGGCCGAGGTGAGTTCGTATTCGGTATTGTCGCTCAGCACGACACGCGGATTTATCCAGTCGCCGTGGTCGTAACTATTGCCGTTGCCCGAATCATCGACCACCAGAGCCAACTGGGAACAGCCTGTCACATCGACTTCGACATTGACGCCATAGCCGTCGGTCAGATAGGAAATGGTCTCTGAGGTGTAGAGCGACTCGTTGTAGCGCAACCAGTTGCTGCTGCCCGAGATGTTGAACACGGCGGCATACTTGGTCTGGCTGTCGGGGTCGTCGGCTGCCCAGACTACGGCGGCCTTGTTGTTGGATATCTGTCGGTTGTCCGTAGAATGCTGATCTACATAGATGGCATCGCGGTTCATGATGAGCGAGTTGGTCCAGTCGTCGTTGTATGTGAAGTCGCCCGAGAAGAACAATGGCGACTTAAAGATGGTCCAAAGGGTCATCATCGTCTTTTGCTCGTCCTCGCTGAAGTAGGTCCAGCGGCCATTGCCGTTGTAAGAACTGTTGCTCAACTCAAGTCTTCCCAATGGCAGCATATCGCAGTCGGGATAATGCCCCACCTGACGGTACTGGTTCCAGTTGGCACAAAGTTCGAACTCCTTATACAGGTCGCTCCAGGAGTCCCAGAAGTCGTCCATCATACGCCACATGTTGGCTTTTTCCTGACAGTCGGCAGCCTTCTCCAATGGGGTGGCACCCGGACTGAGGCTGAACACGATGTCGCGGCCACACTGGTCGATGGCGTTGCGTATGAGCCATATCTCTCCGTCGTGGTAGGGGCGGCTAAGGTCGTCCACCTTCAGGAAGTCGATGCCCCACTCGGCATACATGTTGATGATGGAGTTGTAGTATTCCTGTGCGCCGGGCTTGGTGCAGTCGATACTATAATTATCCGAAAGCCAAGTACAGAGCGTATCGGTCTTGTAAATCTGGTCGCAGGTGTAACTCGTGCCCAGAATGGGGCATTTGTTCTGTACGGCCACCTTGGGCACGCCGCGCATGATGTGGATTCCCCACTTCAGTCCCATGGCATGCAACTCGTCGCCAAAGGTCTTGAAGCCCCTGCCGTCGGCTGCCGAGGGGAAGCGGCCTGTGTCGGGCGTATAGCGTCCGTACTGGTCGTAGGTAAAGACGGGGTTCGACTGGTTGTACCAACGGCCTGTATCGTCGGTGTACCAACGGATGTCGATAATCACATTGTCCCAACCCAAATCCTTGAGGTGGTCGCGCATGAATTCGGCATTCTGCCTTACCTGT
The DNA here is from genome assembly GCA_017960985.1 of Bacteroidaceae bacterium. Classification (GTDB taxonomy): domain Bacteria; phylum Bacteroidota; class Bacteroidia; order Bacteroidales; family Bacteroidaceae; genus Physcousia. The sequence goes on along the minus strand of JAGCYD010000009.1, from coordinate 27,770 downwards.
GCCTCTGTCACGGCCGAAGCGTAGCAGTCCCACGAGTTCCAGCCCATCGGTGGAGTCTGCGCACTACCTATAACGCTGGCAGGATTGAAAGGCTCTACCTTCAGATAGTCAATGTTGGGCATCCACGCCGTAGCGTTGCTGAGACGAATGGTGTTCAGTCCTTCGTTCAAAGTTACTACTACCTGTCGCTTTGCCACATCGCTCCAACTGCCGGAATTCAGCGAGGTCAGTTCCTTTGTCACCACACCATTAACACTCAGCGTCATGGTTCGGTCCTCGCCTGAAATGTAAGCAAAGGTGAGCGTATAGTCCCCTGCGGCGGGACAATAGACATCGCGCCATTCGAGATAATTGTCAGCAGAGTTGCCAAGCCAGGTTGCCGCACGACCTCCCGATGCCTTAGATGCATTCTCGTATATACCACTGGGGTATGTTTGGTTGTTCAACAATTCCTGATAGTTACCGATATAACCCGTTTCGCCTTCATACATGGTCCTTACCAAACGCTGTTCGGCTGTAGCAACATAGATTGCCGTTCCATGAGCAGGCAGAGTCACCTGCATACTATCCTCTGCGGTACCGGCATTGACTTTGTTGAAGCAGTCGCGCAGTTGGATGGTTCCGGCTAGGTCCATCGCGCTAAAGTCCACCGTAACGGTCTTAGCCTCATCATTCGGATTGTAAACGGCAAAGGCACGCTTGTTACCCCGAAGTTGCTCGATATCCTTCACCATCACATAACAATCGTTCTGCTTCTGGCAGACATACGCCTGCAAATGGAGAGAGTCTTGGTTGAGGGCTATCAGTTCCTCATTCTTCAGCAATGCCAATGTTGTGGCGTTAATGCTGGTCATATCGCAACCAATCAACAGGGGCGACGACATGATACACCACATCCCGAAATGGGTTTTGTCCTCTTCGGCGGTCATCGAACGGCCGACCTCCAACATGTCCATGTCGTTGTAGTGTCCACCATAACAATAGGCTGAAAGATAAAGATTTTCGTTGATAATGCCTTTCACACTGGCCCATCCATCATAGATGTCGTGAGTGGTTCGCCAAGAGAAAGCCACATCGTGAACCCATGTGCCTGGGTAATCCCAACGGCATACATTCAGTCTAACATCGGTGCGCCCCGTGGCCGCAATGGCTTGGGAGATGGCCGTGTATCGCTCCTGTGGATCGAGTGCAAGATTCTGTGTGTTTTGGGAAGCATCTCCACCACAAAAGTCCACTTTGATGAAGTCGAAACCACAGTCCGTGAAGTAGAAGTCGGCATCGTGCTGGTCGTAGTTGTACAATCCCACATTGACGCTCAGTTCATCACCATTGTACATATTACCACAGGTGTTGGCTCCTGCGTCGCTGTAGATACCCGCCTTCAGTCCCTTCGAGTGGATATAGTCGGCCACAACTTTCAAACCATTGGGGAAGCGTGTGGGGTGGATGATGAGTTCACCCGTACTCGTGTTGCGGCCACCGAAGAAGCCGTCGTCAATATTGATGTGGTCGTAGCCTACATCCTTGAGGCCCGTGCTCACCATGGCATCGGCCTGGCTACGGATAAGTGCATCACTTATATTCACGCCATAAGTGTTCCATGAACTCCAACCCATCGTGGGGCCGTTGCTATTTGCACTGGAACCTTGCGCCCAGGTTGCTGTTGCCACGAATCCGCAGCAAAGCATCATTGAAAGGATAATTCTTTTCATCGCTTTATTATTTGTTTGTTTTTTACCGACTGTTATCTGGAAGAAGCGCTACGGGTGGAAACACGCTTGCCGTCCTTCGTCCAGGTATTAATCCAAGAGCCCTTACGAGCCACAAAGGTGTCGCCCGAGGCGGACAGCACTTCGCCCGTGTTGGAGACGCTGAAGGTATGGATACGATGACCCTTGATGTCGTAGGTGTAGTACCAACTATCGCCATGACGGACAATATAGAACTCAGAGGTATAGGCTACGACACGCCCCTGACTGGTGCTGAATGTATGGACACGCTTGCCGTCCTGGTCGTAGATGTAATACCACGAATGAGTCTCCTCGATGTAGGATATTTTCTGGGCTGTCATATTACTTACAGAAATTGAAAACAGGAAAATACTTATGAATCGTTTCATATCGTTAGGCTACTTTTTTGATTTTGTTCATCTGCGACATGAGGAACAGGAAACTGAGGATGCAGATGCCGGCGAGCAGAGCCCACACCCACACGAGTTCCACCTTGCCCCAGAGTTGTCCCGGTATGGTGACGAGTTTGTTGCCGAGTGCCGTAGCCACGAACCATCCGCCCATCATCAGTCCCTTGTACTTGGGTGGTGCCACCTTGGAAACGAAGGAGATGCCCATGGGCGAGAGTAACAATTCGGCGAAGGTCAGGACAAGATAGGTACTGACGAGCCAGTTGGGACTGAAATCGGCCACATGGAGGGTTTGTCCGTCGGCTGCGAAGGCTGGCATGGGCGCACCCACAGAGCCCACAATCATGATGAAGTAGGCGGCAGCGGCCACAAGCATACCGAGGGCTATCTTGACGGGGGCAGAGGGTTCCTTGCCTCGCTTGGCCAAAGCGCCGAAGATGGCCAGACTGACGGGTGTCAGCGCCACAACGAAGCAGGGGTTGAACTGCTGAAAGATGGGGGCATCGACCTTAACGCTATCGGGCAGGGTGTCGTACTGATAACCCAGATAGACCAAAGCGGCAACAATGACGAGGCCGTAGAGGCTGCGGGCCTTTGCCGTTGCGCTCTGGAAGATGCCGAACAGACCATAGACGAGGAAGATGACGGCGACGAGATTGCGCACATCGAACATCATGCTTTCGAGGCCTGTGCTGCTGGTGGCGGTATAGTCCTTGGCAAACTGCGTGAGGGTGGCTCCGTTCTGGTGGAAGGCCATCCAGAAGAAGACAACCACGGCAAATACCAGACAGAGGGCTACGATGCGGGAACGGGTTTCCTCCTTCGAAAGTTCCTGCACAGGCACGGACTCGGTCTGGGCGTCGGCCGAACGGACTTTCCCTCCCTCAGCCGAACGGAAGGTGGAGCGGAAACCGTAGTAGATGGCGATGCTGATGAGCAACGAGACGCAGGCGACACCAAATGCCCAATGGTAGGAGGCGGCTTCGGAAACGCCACGCGACTGGGCGTACTCCATCACCTTGATGGCTGCCGTCGGGGCGAACATGGCGCCCAGGTTGATGGCCATGTAAAAGATGGAGAAGGCTGCATCACGCTTGCCCGCAAATTCGGGGGCATCGTAAAGGTTGCCGACCATTACCTGAAGGTTGCCCTTGAACAGCGCCGTTCCTGCACAGACGAGTGCCAACGCGCCAAACATGAAGGCGTAGGCTGTCAGGCCAGCCCCTGCGGGAATGGCCAGCAGGATGTAGCCCAGCAGCATGATGAAAATGCCGATGGTGACCATGCGGCCGTAGCCCCAGCGGTCGGCTGCCATACCTCCGAACAGAGGCAGGAAATAAACAAACATCAGAAAATCGCTGTAGATCTCGATGGATGTGGCTGGTGTCAGTCCGAAATTGGCCTGCAAAAACAAAACGAAAACCGCCAGCATCGTGTAGTATCCGAATCGCTCGCCCGTATTGGCGAGGGCAAGGGCATAGAGGCCTTTAGGTTGTCCCTCAAACATGTTGTTATGGTATTAGTAATTGATAAATGTCAAAAATCGACAGCAAATATAGGAAATAAATATGAATTATGAATCATGAATACTGAATTATATCTACCTTTGCACCCACAAAACCAAATGTAAATCATAACTCAAGAATCCTATGATACTCAGACCAAGATTGTTGGATTGCCTCAAGGGCTACAACCGAGATACTTTCATGAAGGACCTGATGGCGGGTATTATCGTCGGCATCGTGGCTTTGCCACTGGCTATTGCCTTCGGTATCGCCTCGGGCGTAACGCCTGAAAAGGGCATCATTACGGCCATCGTAGCGGGCTTCATCATTTCGCTGCTGGGCGGAACGAAGGTGCAGATTGGCGGCCCGACGGGTGCCTTTATCGTTATCATCTACGGCATCGTGAACAATCCCGAATACGGACTGCAGGGCTTGCTCATCGCGACAATGCTGGCGGGCGTCATCCTGATTGCACTGGGGGCATTCCGACTGGGGGCTGTCATCAAGTTCATACCCTACCCCATCATCATCGGATTCACGGCGGGTATTGCCGTGACCATCTTCACGACGCAGATGGGGGATGTGTTGGGACTGACACAGGAGGCTGTGGATAAGGCAGGGAACACGATTCTGATTCCGCTGAAGACACCAGGCGACTTCGTAGGCAAGTGGATCTGCTATGCCCGGAACATCGGGTCGTTCAACCTGTGGAACTTCGTGGTGGCAGTCGGGGGCGTGCTGGTCATCATCCTGTCGCCTAAGGTGCTGCGTCGTGTACCGGTGCTGAACAAAATTCCCGGCTCGTTGTGGTGCATCGTACTGGGTACGGCTGCGGTCATTCTGATGAAGAATCAACTGGGTATCACGGGTATCGATACGATTGGCGACCGTTTCCATATCCAGGCACAACTGCCGCCGATGGTCGTGCCATCGATTACCTTCGAGATGATACAGAAACTGATGCCAGTGGCTTTCACGATTGCGATTCTGGGAGCGATAGAAAGTCTGTTGTCGGCCACGGTAGCCGATGGTGCCATCTCGGACCGTCACGACTCAAACATGGAACTGGTGGCACAGGGTGTGGCGAATCTGGTGACGCCCATCTTCGGGGGTATTCCTGCCACGGGAGCCATTGCGCGTACAATGACGAACATCAACAACGGCGGTCGCACGCCTATGGCCGGTCTCATCCACGCGGTAGTTCTGTTGCTGATTCTGCTGTTGCTGATGCCCTACGCGGAGTATATTCCTATGGCCTCGCTGGCTGCGGTACTGGTCATCGTAAGTTACAACATGAGTGGTTGGCGTGCTTTTCGCGGACTGCTGAAGAACCCGAAGAGTGATGTTATCGTGTTGTTGGTAACCTTCCTGCTGACGGTGGTATTCGACCTGACAATAGCCATCGAAATCGGTCTGATTATTGCCTGTGCCCTGTTCATCAAGCGTGTGATGGAGACGACGGAAATCTCGGTTATCCGCGACGAAATTGACCCCAGCGACGAGGCTGACATGCAAGTGGGCGACGAGCATCTCGTGATTCCCGAGGGTTGTGCGGTTTACGAAATCAACGGCCCGTACTTCTTCGGTATTGCCAACAAGTTCGACGACCTGCAGGCGGCTATGGAACAGGATAAGCCCAAGGTGCAGATTATCCGCATGAGGAAGGTGCCATTTATCGATTCAACAGGCATACACAACCTGTCGAACCTTATCGAGATGAACCACGAAGATGGCGTGCATGTCATCCTCTCGGGTGTCACGCCCAAGGTGCACAGCCAGTTGGAGAAGGCAGGATTCTACCACAAGATGAACCCCGACCACATCTGTCCGCATATCGATGTGGCGTTGGCGAAAGCGAGAGAGTTTCTCGGACAATAAACAAAAAACCTCCCCCTGAGATAGGGGGAGGTTTTTATTTTAGCTCTGGTTTTTTATAACGACTCCAATATTCTTTTCAGTACGACGGAGCACGAAATCTCGCGATTGGCAGCCTCGGGAATCACAAGGCTGTTTGGTCCCTCAATGACATCGTCCGTCACAATCAGACCGCGTCGCACGGGCAGGCAATGCATGAACTTGCCGTCGTTGGTCCACGACATGTGCTCGGTATCTACCGTCCACGACATATCGCGCGAAGTAATCTTTCCGTAGTCGCCGGGGACTGTCACACCCGGATTGCTCCAGTTTTTTGCATAGATGAAGTCGGCACCCTCGAATGCCTTGCGCTGGTCGTACTCCACACGCGCACCAGCCACGAACTTCGGGTCGAGTTCATAACCCTTGGGGTGCGTGATGACAAGGTCCACATCCTCGGCTGCCTGCATCCACTGGGCAAAAGAGTTGGGGACAGCCTGTGGCAAAGCACGACAATGGGGTGCCCACGAAAGCACTACCTTCGGGCGCTCCACACGCTTATGCTCCTCAATCGTAATCAGGTCGGCAAATGCCTGCAGAGGATGTACCGTAGCCGTCTCCATAGCAAACACTGGTTTACCGCTGTAGCGGATGAACTGGTTCAAGACCGTCTCGGCATAGTCGTACTCGCGATCGGTCAGCCCGGCAAACGAGCGCACACCAATCAGGTCGCAGTAGCAACCCATCACGGGAATCGCCTCCAGCAGATGCTCGCTCTTGTCACCATCCATGATGACACCACGCTCTGTCTCCAGTTTCCATGCGCCAGCATTCACATCCAGCACGATGACATTCATGCCCAGGTTCATTGCGGCCTTCTGGGTGGAAAGTCGCGTACGCAGGCTATTGTTGAAGAAAATCATCATCAAGGTCTTGTTCCGACCCAGATGCTGATATTTGAAACGCTCTTTCTTAATCTCCTCTGCCTCGGCCAGCGCCACGCGCAAATCGCCGATGTCATCCACATTGATAAAACTCTTCATATTCTATTCTTAATTCTTATTTCTTCATTCTTCATTTAAGGGCGTGTTTGTCCTTCGCCCTCAATCAGCCACTTGTAGGTGGTGATTTCCTCCAGTCCCATCGGACCGCGAGGCCCGAGTTTCTGCGTCGAAATGCCTATCTCTGCTCCGAGACCGAACTGTGCCCCATCGGTAAACGAAGTCGGCGCATTCCAATACACGCAAGCAGCATCCACACAAGACTGGAATCTCCGCGCCCGCTCTTCGTTGTCGGTCACGATACACTCGCTGTGTCCACTGCCATATCGGGCGATATGGTCGAGTGCCTCGTCCAACGAAGCGACGGTCTTCACGGCCATCTTGTAGTCCATGAACTCTGTACCGAAACTCTCCTCGGCGGCATGCTCCAGTAACGGATACCGCCCTTCGAGGACCGCATAGGCTTGCTGGTCGGCATAGAGGACGACATTTTTCTCTGCTAGGGGACTAACTAGACTTTCTAGAACATCTAGCCTATCTAGATGAACTAAGAGGCAATCCAACGCATTGCAGACGGACACGCGACGTGTCTTTGCATTCTTCACGATGGCCTGTCCCATAGTCAGGTCGCCGAACTCGTCGAAATAAGTATTCACGACGCCCGCTCCCGTTTCGATGACTGGTACACGCGCATTGTCGCGAACGAAATCTATCAGTCGCCGACCACCACGCGGTATGCACACATCGACATAGTCCACAGCCGAGAGCAACTCGCCCGTAGCCTCGTGGGTTGCCGGTAATAGGGTTACGAAGTCCTCGCTCTCGCCCATCGCGGCAAGCGTTTTCTTGATGACAGACACGCCTGCCTCGTTGGAAGCAACGGCATCCTTGCCGCCCTTGAGGACGCAAGCATTTCCGCTCTTCAGGCAGAGGGAGAACACATCGAAAGTAACATTGGGACGCGCCTCGTATATCACGCCTACCACACCAAAGGGCACGCTTACGCGATGCAGACGGAGTCCGTTTGGCAGGGTGCGTTCCTTGCTGACGATACCCAAGGGCGAAGGCAGACTGGCCACCTTGCGCATATCGCCGGCGATGTCCGCCAGTCGGGCTGGTGTCAGTTTCAGTCGGTCGTAGAGTGGGTTCGACGGCTCCATCTTCGACAAGTCCTCGGCATTGGCAGCAAGCAGTTGCTCCTGCGAGGCGAGGATGGCATCGGCCACGGCCAACAGTATCTCGTTGCGACGGGCATCGGTAATCAGGCCAAGGGCACGACTGGCCACCTTGGCGCGCTCGAATGTTTTTTCTAACTTCATGCTGGTATAAATTCTGTGTGGGGCACCTGTCCGGGATTCTGCATCAGGTCTATCAGCACCCCGTCGCGCTCGCCATTGGCGATAATCACGCGGATGCCTGCCCGCTGCAAACGGCGTGCCGTCTCGTGCTTGGAATGCATACCTCCACGACCGAAAGCACTATGCTCGGGCTGGATATACTCACTCAGGTCGCGGTCGGGCGATACCGTCGTTATCAACTGGGCATCGGGGGCATCGGGATGTGCCGTATATACCCCGTCGATGTTGCTCAGCAGGACAAGTGTAGAGGCTTGCATCATCTGGGCTATCAGGCCGGACAACTCGTCGTTATCGGTAAACATCAACTCGGTCACACTGACCGTGTCGTTCTCGTTCACGATAGGAAGTACATCGTTCTCGAGCATAACAGTCATGCAGGCACGCTGGTTCTCGTATTGTTCTCCGGGATTGAAGTTCTCCTTCATCGTCAGGACTTGTCCGACATGAATGCCAAATTCGCGGAACAAATCATAGTACAGTCCCACGAGTTTCACCTGTCCCACGGCGGAGAAAAGTTGGCGTTGCTCCACGGAGTCGAGGTTGTGCTCGACCTTAATTTCGCCACGCCCCGAAGCCACAGCACCAGAGGACACGAGTATCACCTCGTAGCCATTGTTGCGCAACCACGCTATCTGGTCGACGATTGCCGACATGCGCGTCACATCCAACTTTCCATCGTTACGGGTCAGGACATTGCTGCCGACCTTGATGACGATGCGCTGTTTCATTTCACACTGGCTTTAAGTCCCTCGATGACTGCGTTGGTGAATCCCTCACGCTCCATGGCGTTCAGGCCCTTGATGGTCACACCACCGGGGGTCGTTACGCGGTCGATGGCCTCTTCGGGATGCAGACCCTCGGCCTCGAGCAGTTTGACGGCACCCAACATGGTCTGGGCCACAATCTCCTGAGCCTCCTTTGCCTTGAAACCAAGTTCCACGCCTCCCTCGCTGGCGGCACGGATGTAGCGGAAAGCATAGGCGATGCCACAGGAAGCAAGCGCCATACCTGCCTTCAGGTGCAACTCGTCGCAGATGAGCGTCTTGCCCATGCCATTGAAAATATCGACCACCTTGGCCTTATCTTCTTCGGTTGCCTTGACAGGAGTGAGGAAGGTCATTGATGCCTGTTGGGCAATGGCGATATTGGGGATTGCCAGGAAAAGGCTCGACACGGCACCCGTCCAGTTCTGAAGATTCTCGCCTGTAATGCCTGCTGCTACGGATACAAGAATCTGACTGGGAATGAGCAGGTCGCGGATACTACCCAATACATCCTCCACCAACCAAGGCTTCACCACTACCATCACGATGTCGGCACCCGAGGCTGCCTCGCGGTTGTCGCTCGTCACACGCACGCCACGCTTCGAGAAACGGTCGAGTATAGCCTGCGACGGGTCGCTTACTACTAAGTTCCCAGACGGAACCAAATTGCCACTCAATATGCCCTCCACAATGGAACCACCCATTGCTCCGGCACCAATAATTGCAATCTTCATAATCAAATATTATCAAGTACAGTTTTTAATCTTACCAAGAACTCATCGACTTGTGCCTTGCTCAGACAGAGAGGGGGCAACAAGCGCAGAAGGTTCGTTCCCGAGCAACCCGTGAATACATGCTGATTGTATATCAAAGGCTCACGGACATCCTTCTGAGGTACATCGAGTTCGATACCTATCATCAAGCCACGGCCACGCACATTCGTGATATGCTTGCTGACGGCCTGCAACTTCTTCAGTTCGGCCATCAAATAGTCGCCGACTTCACGGGCATTGTCCACCAGATGCTCGTCCTCCATCACATCAAGCACAGCCAAAGCAGCCGCACATGCCAGATGATTGCCACCGAAGGTTGTACCCAACTGGCCGTAAACTGGGACAAATTCGGGTGAAATAAGCACGGCTCCCATGGGGAAACCATTACCAATACCCTTGGCCACAGTAATCATATCGGGGCGCACACCCAACCATTGATGGGCAAAGAACTTACCGCTACGGCCGTAACCGCATTGTATCTCGTCGCAGATGAATACGGTTCCGTTCTGCTTACATGCCTTTGCCAGTCCTTGTGCAAACTCTTCCGTGGCCATGCGAATACCGCCTACACCCTGGATACACTCGAGAATGACGGCTGCCACATCGCCCTTTGCCAACTCACGTTCCCACGCAGGAAGGTCATTAAGCGGCAGATAGGTAACATGTCCGTTAGCATTTATCGGAGCGATAATCTTGGGGTTGTCCGTTGCCTCCACAGCCAATGAGGTACGACCATGGAAAGCCTTCTCCGCAGAGAGGATGCGTGTCCGTCCCGTATGGAACGACGCCAGTTTCAACGCATTCTCATTAGCCTCAGCCCCACTATTGATAAGGAACAATTGATAGTCCTCGTAGCCCGAGGCCTTGCCCAGTCGCGAAGCCAACTGCTGCTGCAGGGGATTGATAACGGAATTGGAATAAAAGCCAAGCAGACCCAACTGCTTGTTCATCATCTCCACATAATGCGGATGGGTGTGTCCGATGGAAATAACGGCGTGTCCGCCATAAAGGTCGAGATACTCTTGTCCCTTGTCGTCCCAGACCTGACAGCCCTGGCCTTTGACAATGGTTATGTCCAACAGAGGAAATACATCGTATAGTTTCATTCGTTTTGTGCTTTAAAATGCCGAAGCCTTCAACATCAATCCAGTCTTCTCTTCAATACCAAACATCAAGTTCATATTCTGCACGGCCTGACCGACGGCTCCCTTCAGGAGATTGTCGATAACAGAGGTTATCAACAACTTCTGACCATGCTTCTCGACATGGACCAGACACTTGTTGGTATTCACCACCTGCTTCAGGTCGATGGCCTTATCTACATAGTGCGTGAAGGCTGCATTCTGATAATAGGCCTTATAGCCTGCAACCACTTCTTCGATAGGTTTATCGGTCTTGACCACGGCCGTTGCAAAGATGCCACGGGTGAAGTCGCCCCGATAGGGGATGAAGTCGATGCTGGCATCCAACTTGCCCTGCACCTGTGTCAGACTCTGACGAATCTCGGCAAGATGCTGATGTTCGAAGGCTTTGTATATACTTAGATTATTATTACGCCACGAGAAATGGGTCGTCGCACCCGGTTTCTGACCCGCGCCAGTAGAACCCGTAATGGCATTCACGCTGACATCTTCCGTAAGCAGACCCATTTGGGCTGCAGGCAGGAGTGCCAACTGAATACAGGTTGCAAAGCAACCCGGATTAGCCAGATGCCTTGCCGTGCATATCTCTTCCCGCGACATTTCCGGCAACCCATAGACATAGTCATGCTCGCCCTTGATGCGGAAGTCTTGCGCAAGGTCGATAATCTTCACCCGTTCGGGAATAGCATGTTCTTTCAGGAAAGCCTCGCTTTTACCATGCCCAAAGCAGAAGAATACAACATCTATCTGGTCGAAAGGCATATCGCTGGTGAAGCACAAATCCGTGTCGCCCTGCAAGCCTTCGTGAACATCGGCAATGGGATTGCCTGCATTACTCTCCGAGTTGGCAAAGACAATCTCCGCCTCGGGATGACCCAGCAACACACGGATGAGTTCGCCACCCGTGTAACCTGCTGCGCCCAGTATTCCAACTCTAATCATACTTCCTGAGGATTACGGGGTGCTAACAACCATAATATAATGTATGCGAGCAGACCTGTTCCGAACTCAAGTATGGCAACCAGGAAAAGCACTCGTACCAGAAGTGAATCCACACCAAAATACGAGGCAACGCCTCCGCACACGCCACCTATCTTCTTGTCGCTGGTGGACAAATAAAATTTCTTGTCTTCCATAATGCTTATCTTTGTTCGTCGGGATGGGCGAGATAATAAGCACGCAAAGGTGTCGAAGATACCTTGATAAAGCCTTTGGCCTCATCACTCGTCCAACCCTTGGCACCCTCGCCATACTCGCCAAGTTTGTTCTTCACCAAATCGTCGGGCGTATCACATCCCACCGTCTGGAACGAATACGGACGAAGTTCGAGGGTAACCTCTCCGTTCACATGGCGCTGGCTACTGGTAAGCATAGCCTCGATATCGGGCATCACGGGCTCCAGATACTGGCTTTCGTGCAAGAACATACCATACCAGTTTGCCACCTGCTCCTTCCAATACTGTTGCCACTTGCTCAAAGTGTATTTTTCCAGGAAACGGTGAGCCCCGATAATCAACATCGGCGCAGCAGCCTCGAAGCCTACACGACCCTTGATGCCGATAATCGTATCACCAACATGACAATCGCGGCCAATGGCGTATTGCGCACCAATCTCCTCTACGGCCTGAATGGCCTTAATCTTATCGTCGTACCGCTTACCGTTCACGCTGACAATCTCGCCCTTCTCGAAGCCAATCTTCAACACTTCGGAGCCGGACTTGGTGGGGTGCTTTAGATAAGCGCTTTCGGGTAGGCCCTGTGTCGAATCGAGAATTTCACCACCACAGATACTGGTTCCCCAGATACCCACATTGTAGGAATACTTCAACTTCGTGAAGTCGGCACTAAAGCCGTTCTGATTCAGGTAATCCACTTCTTCCTGACGACTCAAGTTTCCGTCGCGGGTCAAGGAGATAATCTCCACGCCCGGAGCCATAACGAGGAAGGTCATATCAAAACGAATCTGATCGTTGCCCGCTCCCGTAGAACCGTGTGCTATTGCACTGGCTCCGATTTCACGGGCATAACGCGCAATGGCAAGAGCCTGGAAGATGCGTTCCGAACTAACCGAGATGGGATAACAGTTGTTGCGAAGTACATTTCCGAAAATCATGTATTTAAGACTCTTCTCATAGTACTCCTGCGTCACATCAAGGGTAACATACTTCTTGGCGCCCAGTTTATAGGCATTCTCTTCGTTCTGCTTCAACTGCTCGGCGCTGAAACCTCCCGTATTGGCACAGGCTGCATATACCTCGTAGCCCTTCTCCTTTGCCAGATACATTACCGTATAACTGGTATCCAGGCCACCACTAAAAGCAACCACTACTTTCTTCTTCGCTTCCATATATTTTATTTAATTTGTTTTCGATTCCAATTCTGCCAGTTTTTTTATCTTCTGTACCACCTCGTCTGGCAACTGGATGGGCAGAGGTTCTCCTTCATGCTCGGCTGGATCGTACAGCATTCCCGTACATACACAATACCTACGGTCGCTACGCTGCAGGACATCAAAGTTCACACAGCAAGGATGACCGGGTGTTCCACAGCCCCGCCAGAAGGCATCGTCATCGGTCAGTTCCGAGAAAGCGACAGGCCGATAACCCAACGCATGATTGATACGCATGACTGCCGTCTGACTTGTCAGTCCAAATATCTTTGCATGAGGCCATCTCAGACGGCTCAAAGTAAAGGCCATCATCTTTATACGCGTAGCCAAATGATGCTTGCGGAATTTCTCTACGACAATCAGTCCGGAGTTGGCCACATACGCTTTGTTTCCCCAACTCTCGATATAGCAGAAACCTGCAAACTCCTTCTCTGGACCTGCCAAGGCAATCACGGCCTTGCATTCCTTCATCTTGGTTGCCAGATACTCATGCGTACGGGTTGCTATACCACTGCCACGCTTTGCTGCGCTATCGGCAATGGTTTGAAGAATAACATCCACATACTTCTCGTAGCTGGCATCCGCAACCACTATTTCGATGTCATCATTATATTCGTTCATCATCTCTATTTTGATTTGTTTAGTTACTTATTCATAGGCAATGCCTGAGAAATGGCATTCAAGGCTTCTTCGCGCTCTGTGCCCTCTTCCAAAACAATAAAGACGGTATCCTCGCCAGCGACTGTACCCAACACACAAGGTAATTCCGCCTTGTCTATATCGTACGCCACATGAGCGGCATGTCCCGGCAAAGTCTTCACTACGGCCATATTTCCTGAGAATTTTATGCCCAGGGCACCCAGACGGTTCATTGCCATCACCGTCATGTGATTATCACTTACGCTGCGATATATACGCGAACTGGGTAGCATATATACATATCTACCCTCAGCATTCTGCGCTTTTACCACCTTCAGCAACCTCAAGTCGCGACTCAATGTTGCCTGAGTGGTAGTAAACCCAGCCTTGTCTAACTCTGCCATCAACTCTTCTTGTTTGGAGAGTTCCTGACTTGAGATAATCATCTTGATTACTTCCAAACGGGTGTCTTTCTTGCCCATTTATTCATTTTTATTCGTTTCGCGGTGCAAAAATACGCTAATTTCTGAATATATGCAACCATTTTGCATAAATTTTCCATAAAAGAGTACTTCATACAGAACAAAACGCCAGAAATGGCATACGAAAAGGAAACATAAAAAGGAAAATCCCTAAAGACTTGCTTTAAAAGTCCTTAGGGATTTCACTGCTTGTGGTGCCACCAGGAATCGAACCGGGGACACACGGATTTTCAGTCCGATGCTCTACCAACTGAGCTATGGCACCTTCCAGTTTTGCGGTTGCAAAGGTAAGGACTAAAATCGAATTGGCCAAACAAATCTTTGAAAAAGTGAAAATATTTTGCCTCCCGACGCCCGTGTATCATATTTTATTACTACCTTTGTGCCGCCTTACGGGGCTTTCGGATAGTAGCGCAGTTGGTAGCGTACCACGTTCGGGACGTGGGGGTCGGGAGTTCGAGTCTCCTCTATCCGACCAAAGAGTTCAGCCATGGATCGCACAGATACCCCACATTGGTTTGCAATGAGAGCCACTTATCACCGCGAGATGAAGGCTTACGATGAGCTGACAGAAGCGGGTGCCAAGGTTTTTATCCCTATGCGCTGGACGAAGAAGAAGGTGGGAGTGCGTATGAAACGCGTCGAAGAACCCGCTATCCGAAGTCTTCTTTTTGTATATTGCTCACAGCCTTTCATCCAACAGTTTAAGATTAGGCGCAACTATCTGCAATACATTTGTTCCTTCCAAAAAGACGGCGTACGCAAACCCATCATCGTGCCCGACCAACAGATGGAAGACTTCATCCGCATCAGTACTGAGACTGAGGAACTGACATACATCGACCCAGAGAAAGAGAATATCGCCCCTGGCACACGAGTGCGAATCATCAGTGGGCCTTTCGAAGGGATGATGGGAACTTTCCAGCGCGTGAACGGTCATCGGAACCGTCAATTCCTCATCCAGATTGAGGGTGTGCTGGCGATTGCCATCCAAATATCACCTAATCAAATCGAAGTCATTAAATAAACGAAATATGAACAAGAAGATTGCTGTCGCAGGAACTGGCTATGTGGGATTGTCCATCGCCACCTTACTTGCACAACACAATACCGTAACGGCTGTAGATATCATCCCAGAGAAGGTTGACCTTATCAACAATCGGAAGTCTCCAATTCAGGACGACTACATTGAAAAGTATCTGACAGAGAAAAAACTCGACTTGACAGCCACCACAGACGGACGAAAAGCATATAGCGATGCCGAGTTTGTTATCATTGCTGCGCCAACGAACTACGACCCGATACTGAACTCCTTCAACACGAGTCATGTGGAGGAAGTCATTGACCTCGTACTGGAGGTTAACCCGAATGCCGTGATGGTTATCAAGTCAACCATTCCCGTCGGCTACTGTGAAAGTCTGTATAAGAAATATGCCGAGAAGGGACAGTTCAATCTGCTTTTCAGCCCTGAGTTCTTGCGTGAGTCCAAGGCACTCTACGACAATCTGTACCCCAGCCGCATCATTGTTGCCCATCCTCTGGAAAACGCTCGCTTGCAGCACGCAGCAGAGGAATTTGCTTCGTTGTTGCAAGAAGGAGCCGTCAAGGAGAATATTCCCACGCTGTTCATGGGACTCACCGAAGCCGAGGCCGTCAAACTTTTCGCCAACACCTATCTGGCTCTGCGCGTCAGCTATTTCAACGAACTTGACACCTACGCAGAGATGAAGGGACTCGACACGCAGAAAATTATCCAGGGAGTAAGTCTCGACCCACGCATTGGCGAGCATTACAACAACCCTTCCTTCGGTTATGGAGGCTACTGTCTGCCAAAAGATACCAAACAATTGCTGGCCAACTATGCAGATGTGCCGCAGAACATGATGACAGCCATCGTGGAAAGCAACCGTACACGCAAGGATTTCATTGCAGACCGCGTACTGAAGAAAGCCGGTTACTACGATTATTATAATCGCGGTGATTACAACCCCTGTCAGGAACGCAGTTGCACCATCGGTGTATATCGTCTGACCATGAAATCGAACTCCGACAACTTCCGTCAGTCAAGCATACAAGGTGTCATGAAGCGCATCAAAGCAAAAGGCGCAGAGGTCATCATCTACGAACCGACACTACAAGACGGCTCGACCTTCTTCGGCAGTCGGGTGGTGAACGATATCAATGCTTTCAAGCAGCAGTCGCAAGCCATCATCGCCAACCGCTACGACGCGTGTCTTGACGATGTACAGGACAAGGTTTATACCCGCGATATCTTCCGCAGAGACTAACACATGGCAGAGGACAGCCTTAAGGGACGAACGGCAAAAGGGCTCCTGTGGGGCATGGTAAACAACGGCACAACACAGTTGTTAAATGCTGTGTTTGGGATTCTCTTGCTGCAAAGGCTCTATCCCTCCGACTATGGAAAGATTGCCATGCTGTTGGTTTTTGCAAATATTGCCAGCACTTTGCAAGAAAGTGGTTTCACCGCAGCCCTCTGTAATCTTCGAGAACCTACCCACCGCGATTACAATGCCGTATTCTGGTTCAATATCGGTGTAAGTGCAATCCTCTATCTCATCCTTTTCCTTGCAGCGCCCTTGATTGTGTGGTTCTATCACGACCCCGACCTGCTATGGCTATCGCGCTATCTGTTCCTCGGATTCTTTATTTCCAGTTGGGGAACAGTGCAACGAGCCTATCTTTTCATTCATTTGATGAACAAACAGACTGCCATCATCGGCATCGTGGCTTTGGTGGTGGCGGGAACTGTCGGCGTAACGATGGTTTACAACGATTATGCTTATTGGGGATTGGCCACGCAGAATGTTCTATTCATTCTCATTGTGGCCGTAATGAATTGGTTCTACTCGCCCTGGCGGCCGTCGCTGAAAATTGACCTCCGACCAGCATGGCAGATGTTTGGATTCAGCAGCAAGTTGTTGGCACAAAACCTATTCAACAACCTAAATGCCCATGCATTCGGTGTTCTATTAGGGCGTTTTTATGGCGACCACTCGGCAGGTGTATATTCTAATGCCCGCAAATGGGACGACATGGGAATAAACACCATCAACGGTATGGTCTCTGGGGTGGCACAGCCTGTACTTACCCGCGTCAAGGACGATTCCGCTCGCTATCGTCATGTATTCCGTAAGATGTTACGCTTCGTGTCGTTCATATCTTTCCCTGCCATGTTGGGCTTGGGACTGATTGCCCGCGAATTCCTTCTCCTTGCCGGAGGCGAAAAATGGCTGGAGAGCGCCACATTGCTCAGCATGCTAAGCATCTATGGGGCTTTCTTCCCCATCACCACCCTATATTCCAACCTAACCATCAGTCAAGGCAGGTCGGGCATCAACCTCTGGTGTACCATCGTACTATGTATAATCATCTGGGCCGGACTGATTGCCCTACATCCATACGGACTACGACCCATGGTCATGTTCTTCATCACGGTGAACATACTTTGGTTATTCGTTTGGCAATGGTTCGCACATCGTCTTATCGGCTTACGCCTATGGGATGTACTGCGCGACATTCTGCCTTTCTTCGTTTTCACCGTTCTGGTGATGACGGCAACATGGTGGTTGACGCACAGCATCGTGAATCTCTGGCTGTCGCTGTTCTGCAAAATCGGAACTGCCGTTCTGCTCTATGGCGGCATCATGTGGGTGAGTGGAGCCAAGATTATGCGGGAAAGCGTTCAATATTTGACAAATGGACAATTTGACAAATAAACGATGGTGAAATGAACAAAAGATTGGAATGGCTCGATGCCATGCGAGGTTTCACGATGATTCTCGTCGTTGCATACCATGTCGCACAGATGAGCTTTCATGTCAACGAGAAGGCCAGCACCTCGCTCCCGTTCCTTGTCCTGTTCCGTATGCCCCTGTTCTTCTTCGTCAGCGGATTCCTGGCCTACAAAGCAGAGTACCTATGGAACTGGGGAAACACCTTGCGCCTGGCTTGGAAGAAAATCAAGATACAGGTAATACCAGCCGTTGTCTTCTTGTGCGTTTTCATCATTCTGAGACGGAATAACTTCTGGGATAGTCTCGAGTATGCCATGAAGAGCGCCACGAAGTCTGGCTACTGGTTCACTTGGGGATTGCTTCAGATGTTTATCATCTACTATATCGCATGCCTGTTCCAGCGCCATATCAAACGATACCCCAATCTCGTCATCTGGATATTATGGCTGTTGAGCATCTTCGTTTACGAAACACTTTACTTGCCTAAAGTATTCACTTACTACGAAGACCCTTTCTTCCGTTATTCGAGCCTCATCAAAACGATGAACTACATGCAGTTCTTCCTCTTCGGAAACTTGATTCATCGGCATTGGGATAGAGCACAACGAATATTCGACTCGGCATGGTTCTTCCCCATGCTGACCCTCATTGCGTTTGTCTGTTGTGCCGACATCTTCCGTTGGCACACCTTGAAGTTTGCATGGACCAACCTGCCCCGCACCGTAGCTATGTACAGTTTGCTGACAATAACCGTAGTCTTCTTTCGCTACTACAAGTCGTGGTTCGAAAGCGACAAACCCATCGGGCGCGGGTTGCAATACATCGGGGTTCGTACACTGGACATCTATCTGCTACACTATATCCTATTGCCCCGATGGTACGAGGTGGGGGCTTGGTTCAACCAACACCATCCCAACTTCCTTATTGAAATCGTTTGCTTCGTTGGCGCGGCACTTGTGGTCATCGCCTTCTGTCTGCTCATCAGTCAGATATTACGCATCAGCCCCTTCTTCCGTCTTTACTTCTTTGGACGAAAGTAATTGATTTTCCCATGAACATCGCCTACCTGATTTCTGCCCATACCGATGCGCCACAACTTCATCGTCTGATTTCTGCCTTGCATCCCGATGCAGAGCTCTTCATCCATATCGACAAGAAGGCTGACATCGCTCCGTTCAAAGCACTTATCAAGACACCCAATGCACATTTCATCGACAACAGAATCGATGTCCGCTGGGGGACCATGATTGAGGTGGAATACCAGATAGCACTCATCGAGGCTGCCGTTTCCTTCCCTCGTCATTTCGACCGCATCTTTTTCCTTTCCGGCATGGATTATCCTTTGTGGAGCAACGACAAGATAACCCAGTGGCTCAAAAGTATGGGTGATAAGGAGATTCTGCAGGGCATCAACATGAATACGCCATACATCAATGCCCAACAGCGGGAACTCTATCGCAGGAGCAGACCTTTGTTTCGCATATTCAACAATGTCTGGAACCAACGCCTAAGCATCCTTTGTCGTAGGATGCTGTCAGCCCTTGGATATCGCAAGCGCCTCAGTTTTACGGTAGCGGGTAAAACATGGAATCTATATAAAGGGGCTGCTTGGTGGTGCATCAGTGAGGAATTGGCGACATTCTTGCTGCAAACCTATCGGCAGCATAAGGAAATCTACAAATATTTCCGCGACAGTTTCGGACAAGCCGAGACGCTGATACAAACCATTGCATTCAATTCGCCCCTATGGGCTCAGCGTTGTATGCTTGTCGAGGGTGTATATCCAGGACTCGATGCACTTACGCCTTTACATTATATCGTCTATGACCCGGTCATCAAGGTTATGACCGAAGAAGACCTACCCGCCATGATGAAAAGCGGGAAGATGTTTGCCCGCAAGTTCCGAAGTGGTGAAAGCCTTCAAGATAGGAGCAACGAAACAAGCGACAAGGTCGTAGAAAAAATCAATCAGTTGCGGAAATAAGTTCTGGCTGAATAAAGACAGAATGTATTTGCTGCTTTTCCTTAGGCGGAATCTGCATGTAATTGTGGTACAAATCCGACAAATAGGCATGCGGACTGGCAGGAGACGGAAATTCCTTGCCCTCGAATGTAATGTCTCCCAAGGGGAATACCACATCTTGTCTGTGCATAATGCCATATCCATTGTTTACAAGTACATTGGAAAGGTAAGTATCCTTCCGAGACAGGCCATTCAATAGCCACCACAATCCACGACAGAAAGCATATTTTGCACCGAACCAGAAGAACTCGACAAAGGAACGGAACGAATAGTAGTGCGACTTGTGGAGAATGGAATAACTACGCGAAATGCCCAGTGTGAGCCAACGAACCAACTTACGAGGTAGGGTCGGATAGTTTATCATGGGGAAAATATCCACATAGAGACCTTTCTCATAATCTGCAGCAAAGTTATCACTCCCTTCAATATAAAGCGAATTAAGGTCTCTCACCTTCACGATAGGTTCTTTGCTTTGGGGCTCGTTCTGTGGCGTTTGTAGGAACAGACCTTTACGGAGTTCCGCCGGAGCAATCGCAATGAATCTCTCCATATCCGACTTACGCATGGCGATATCAATGTCATCGTCCCAGGGTATGAAGCCGCCATGACGGACCGCGCCGAGCAATGTACCGCCATCGAGCCAATAAGGGATCTCATGCTTACGACAGATACGGTCTATCTCTTCGAGTATCGACAATTGTTTCAACTGGCATGCGCGCAGTTGGCGTTGTTTGTATGCCTCTAAATATGGATTACTCATCGTTGTGATTCTCCCGTTTAACATCTATGACCTGTCCTGTATAGTCCGACAATAAAGTCTGGAGTGTACTTTCTGCCACCTTTTCCGCTGCCAGCAATGTATCGGCCGGTTCATTGCCAAAGTTCCGTACACGCATGGGCGTCTTGGTACGCTCGGGGTTAATACAGTTCACGGCTATCCCATAGCCTTCCCATTCTTGGGCGATGGCCTGTACAAAGTTCACAATAGCGGCCTTTGTCGATGAATAAATACTATAGAAGGCCCTGCCACGGGTATAACTGCTGGAAGTGAAGAAGGTCAGTTTTCCACGGCTCTTCCGCAAATATGGGAAGGCCGAGAGGGCTACATTCACAGTACCTATATAGTTGGTCTGGATGGCAGCAAGTATCGTCTCGTAATCCATCGTTGCCAAAGGTTCCTTATTCAGCACGCCAGCCGTATTAACGACATAGTCAATGTGGCCTTCTTTATCGGCCACCGACTGCAAGGCTTTTTCAACATCTTCACGACTCCCCACATCCGTATGTGTTTCACTGCGCGAAAAACTATAAGCCTCTGCACCATATTCCTTTAGCATCCTCACGATTTCCGCTCCAATGCCGCAACTACCACCAAACACGACTGCCACCTTATTCTGGAAAGCATTGGCATCGAGGTTCTGATGGGACGGTTCGCTATTACGCAGTTGGAAGAACTTGTCCAACATATAAGTGTCTTCCTTATAGGTGAGTTTCATGTTTGTTTCCTCACCGTTCACCACATAGACGGGAACTTCGGGCAAATACTTCCTTACCACGCCACAGTCGTCAGTCGTCTTGAACTGGGCATCTTGCAATGCCTTTTCATAAGCACGACGAATCACCTGTATGTCAAAAGCCTGTGGCGTCTGTCCCCGACGCAGGCGCGAGCGGTCGGGAATGCCTGCAATGACATTTCCCTCCACCTCGATAATGGTATCGGCCGACGGAATCGCCACATCGATGGCCTGATAGGTTTCCAGTGCGGCCACCACATCGTTCAGAATACGCTGACTCAGCAAGGGACGCACGGCATCGTGGAATATCAAGTTGACGGATTCATCGGCATAGGCATTGATGGCCGACAGACTGGACTCGTAGCGTTCCTGTCCTCCTTTGAGTATGCGCTTGACCTTCTTCCAGCCGTTACGCAGTACGATATCCTCAAATTCTGCGACAAGCATGGCATTCGAAACGATTGCGATTTCGTCTATTCGTGGATTCTTCTCGAATACATCTATGGTATGTTCCACCACCATTTTGCCCGCCACCTTGAAGAACTGCTTCGGGGTGGAGATGCCCAGCCGTGCACCAATGCCACCAGCCAAAATGACCCCTATATTCCGTTTCATATCGTTTGTTTTTCCACTTTAACTTGTTCTGGCTTCGGCCATCGACCACTCAGCCACGGCACGCGCTCGATATAAGGCACGAGCCATGCACAAATGATAAATATCACCGGCAACAGCACCAACACCTCGTCGTAGCGATTGAAAATACTACGGCCAAAGCACAAGTGCATAAACTTATAATAATATAGTATAGGATAGTGACTCACGAAGAACACCATCGAGTGCTGCCCGATGAAGTTAATCACAGGTATGCGAGGCAATTTCGCCGAGATAAGCAGCCCCGACAAGCCACATAGAATAACCGTAATGTTCAGTATTGTGATCAGAGGGTCGCCAGTGAATTTGTTTTTACTCATGGTGTATGAGCAATCGTGAAACACGGCATTCCCAACCACGAAGAGCAACACCAATGCCACCGAAATCCATATCGCCGTATTGGGTTTCCATCGTGCCAGACAACGACTCCACACCCGTCCCAGTTCAAAGAAGAATATGCCCATGGCCACATTGCTCAGTCCAAACCACAGGGGATTTTTCTGGACAAACAGCCAATAGCCGATAAACGGAAAAGTAAAATACAACACCGAGGAGCCCTGAGCCACGACTTGCGGGAAACGGTCGAAAGCCCAATGGCGAGCCTTCTCCAGAAAATGGATGGCGATATAAGCCGCATAGAAACTCAACAGGAACCAAGTCGGGTCGTTGCCATAGAAACCGCCGTTCTTCCAGATATGCTCCCACGCCAATGGCTCTATGGGATTGTGGAAACGATTAAGGAGAAAGGGCAAGAACGAGAAATAGATAGCACCGCCTATCAGTCCCGTCGTTATATAGGGAATAAACAGGCGCTTCGTCTTATCCTTACAATACTGAAGGCTATTCCCCAGAACCGACTTGTTGAAATATCCGGCCTTGAAGAAAAAGAACGACATGAAGTAGTAAGTCCACTGCATGACTTCTGCCCACCAGTCCTCCTGGGCTTTTCCACAAAATTGCATTGTATGCAGGCTCACCATGCGGATGATACAGATGCCGCACAGGAAGTCGAATGCATGATTGCGTGGTTTTGCGATATTCATCATAATGCAAAGTTATGAAAAAACTTTAATCCTTATTCCCTAATCCTTCATCTTTTTTATATCTGCCACTCAACCACGGCACGCGCTCGATATATCGTACCGTCGCACCACACACCACGAATATGATGCCGAGCAGGATATAGACATGCATCCATTGATGTCGGATATTGATATGGTTTACCTGTAATGCCATGCGATAGAGATAAATGAGCGGATAATGCATGACGAAGAACACCATCGAATGCTCGCCGATGAAGCCCAGTAAAGGTATTCTCCGAAGAGGCAACGACAGCAAGACGCCCGACAATCCACAAATGGCACACACCGAGTTCACCACTTCGCCCCAGGGGCGTTGCACCCATTTGTTCAGACTCATATCATACTCTCCATGCCAATGATGGTTACCGTAGATAAACACAGCCACCAGCAGCACCGACAACGCCAAGAACCAGCCACGGGAAAGCCGACGCTCCACGCCGTGCCACCAGTGACCCAGTTCGAAGAAGAAAATGCCCATAGCCACATTGTTAAGGCTCATCCACAACGGATTCCGCTGAGTCCACAACCAGTAACTGACCGCTGGAAGCAATACCCATAGATAAAGTTCACGATGGACAAAACGACGCCAGAAATGCACCAGCACATACATCATGAAGAAGGAGAACAGGAACCATGTCGGTGGATTCCCATAGAAATGACTCATCTCCCACAGATGACTCCAATGAATGCGCCGCAAGGTACTGGCGAAAAGTTTGGGCCAGCCATACAGAAAGCCGAAATAGATGGCATTGCCTATCAGTCCCCATGCCAAATAGGGAACGAGCAGACGCTTTGCCTTATCCTTGCAGAAAAACAGCGAATCGCCCGAAACGGTCTTGTTAAAGTACCCTGCCTTGAAAAAGAAGAAACTGAGGAAAAAGAAGGTCCATGCCATAAGTTTGCCAAACCAAAACACGCTACGAAATCCACACATCGCCATCACATGGAGCATCACCATGCGAACGATGCACAGACCACACAACAAATCGAAAGCATGGTTCCGCTGTTTCATCTCTGCAAAGGTAGTACAATAAGTGCAAAAAGCCTTACGCATGCGTTAAACATTGTTATATATAATAGAAAAACGGGGGCTGGTTCGTTCGTTTGGGATTTTTTTTGTATCTTTGAGCCCGAATTTTCGTCCTTTCGATGAGGGCATCTGACAAAACTATCGAAATTCATCGTGAGAAACGGTCTTAAAGGCATATTATTCATTATCACCTTGTTCGTCAGCGGAACGGTTTTCGGACAAGATTTGCTAGCCAGTCAGGCACCCATCGACAGCAAGTTGAGATTCATCGACTCTGTCGCCATACATCGCCTGCAACTGGGCGACAAGGCCGAGCATCCCGCAGCAGGTCTGTACGGGAATTGGGGCGAGCGCTACACCGCAGGTGCCACTCAACTGCCCGACTCTTTCCGTATCTCATTGCGAAATTTCTCCATGCCCACCACCAGCCACATCATCACTTCCGATTTCGGACTGCGCCGTGGCCGTCAGCACAAAGGTGTGGACATCAAGGTCTATACAGGCGACACCATTCGCGCAGCCTTTAGTGGCAAAGTGCGTATCGTGCGCTACGACAAGGATGGTTATGGCAACTATGTTGTCATCCGCCACCACAACGGACTGGAAACCATCTATGCACACATGCTGAAGAACTTGGTTACGGAGGACCAGACCGTAAAGGCTGGTACACCCATCGGACTGGGAGGAAGTACGGGGCGTAGCAACGATTCACATCTTCATTTCGAGACGCGTTTCTGTGGCATTGCCCTAAACCCCACCTTATTGTTCGATTTCCGCAATCAGGATGTGACAGGCGACGACTATCTGTTCTGTCGCGAAAAAGGCAAGATGGTGGCACAGACACAGCAGACGGCTTCTACCGAACGGGCCACGCGCTACCACAAGGTTGTCAAGGGCGAGACACTTTCCACCATTGCACGCAAGCATCGCACCACCGTGAACGAGTTGTGCCGTCTGAACCGTATCAGCAAGACAAGCACCCTCCGATTGGGTCAAATCTTAAAATATAACAACTAAGCCGCATGAAGTACAGAGTCGTCTTTTGCCTGATTTTCCTCTTCTCCTCAGCCTTCTCATCAGTCTGGGGCGAGAAGAAATTGCCCCCAAAGGACGCTGAAGTTGCAGTCTACGACGAGGAGTTCGACAACTTCGACTTTCTGTATGCCGACGAGGAGTTCGACCTTTCGGGTGTTGACCTTGTCAATCAGATTCTCGACGAGGCCTACAACCACATCGGCACGCGCTATCGTCTGGGCAGCAAAGGTCCCAATGCCTTCGACTGCTCTGGTTTCACCAGTTATGTATTCAGGAAGAGCAACTTCGCCATCGGCAGTTCGTCACGCGAACAGTATGCCAAGAACACGCCCATCAAGCCCAGCGAAATGCAGCGTGGCGACCTGGTCTTCTTCACCAGTCCCCGTTCGGGGCATGGCGTAGGGCATGTCGGCATTATAGTTGATGTCGATCCCACCACAGGCGAATTTACCTTCATCCATGCCAGCACGGCAGAAGGCGTACGGGTCAACCGTTCAACCGACGGATACTACAGCCGTCGTTTTGTCGGCGTCCGTCGTGTTTTCTAACACATCCTTAAGATTTCGGATTCTTCTTGCAATAGGATATTTGTCCTATTTCATCCCTTGTTCCCGCAAACGGTCTTCGATTTTCAGTAGCGTTTCCATGTACCCCGAGAACACCTTGCTCGGCGCATAATGCCGTAGGGTTTTTATCAGTCGCCTTACGGATTCGGGGAGGTCTTCCATACGGGTGGCGGCATCTAGTTGCATCGACTTGGGCAACTCATCCATGTGGTCCTCAAACCATTTGATATGTTCGTCGCGGAAAGCCTCGGTGTAGTTGGGTTTATATTTTCTCATGGTCTATGTTTTTTAGTGCCTTGTACATGTTGTCGCAAAGATATATAATTTTTGTTACTAATGGTTCACAATCCACTTTTTTTTTGTAGTTTTGCAGACAGGAGACAAATCAGGCCATGAATAGACTCAGGACACTATTAAAAGACAAACCACGCCTGCATCGCATCGTATTCGAGGGCGACACACCTGCGGGAAAGACATTCGACATCACAGTAATATCTGCCATTATCATCAGTTTAATTGTTGCTTTTGTCGAGACCATGCCTTCGGTAGTCGGAGGGTTCAAGACCATGCTCACCGTACTCGAGTATGTACTTACCTTGTTTTTCACTTTCGAGTACCTGCTGCGCATCTATTGTTCACCCAGAAAGCGCGACTACGCCCTCAGTTTCTTTGGCGTCATCGACCTGCTGGCTACCCTGCCCCTCTATTTGTCTTTCATTCCGTTCCTCCGCAGCACGCGCTATTTCTTCATCCTGCGTGCATTCCGTCTCACCCGTATCTTCAGGGTGCTCAAACTCTTCTCGTTCATCAACGAGGGCTACCTGCTGATGCAGAGCATCCGGATGAGTCTCAAGAAGATTGCCGTCTATTTCCTCTTTGTCATCATCCTCGTCACCATCATCGGCACATTCGCCTTTATGGTCGAGGGTGGACAGCCCAATACGGCATTCACGGACATTCCCACCAGTATCTACTGGGCCATCGTCACGCTGACCACCGTGGGATATGGCGACATCACGCCTGTTACCACTTTCGGTCGTTTCCTTTCCAGTCTGGTCATGATTCTGGGCTACACTATCATTGCCGTTCCTACGGGTATCGTATCTGCAACGATGATTGACGAGACCAAGAAGAAAGGCAAAAACGGGCGCTGTCCGCGTTGCAACGAAAAGACAGACCTCAAGGCCAACTACTGCAAGCATTGTGGCGAAAGGCTTTAGACAACCCTTCGTTACCAAACATCGTAAAAACACAATATCATGTTATTCGACAAACAGACCTACATCGAGCGCCGTCGTGTGCTGACCCGCCGCATCAACAGCGGAATCATATTGTTCATGGGCAACAACCTTTCCCCCATGAACTACCCCAACAATACCTACAAGTTCCGTCAGGACAGCAGTTTCCTCTACTATTTCGGGCTGCACCGCGAAGGATTGGTCGGTGTGATTGATGCCGACGAGGGTCGGGAATACCTTCTGGGCGACGACATCGACATCGAAGATATCGTCTGGTACGGCTCGGTGGAGAGCGTTGCGGAACTGGCAGCCCAGACGGGCATTGCCAACAGCGCCCCTATGTCCCAGTTGAAGGCCCTTGTGGACAAGGCTCTCGCACAAGGGCGCAAGGTTCACTTCCTACCGCCCTACCGCCACGACCTCATGATTCAACTCATGGACCTCACCGGCATTCATCCTTCGCAACAGGCATCGGCAGCATCTGTAGAACTGATTAAAGCCGTCGTGGACCAGCGTGCCGTCAAGTCACCCGAGGAAATCGAGGAGATTGAACGCGCCTGTGCCATCAGTTACGAGATGCACACCACCGCCATGCGCATGTGTCGCCCAGGTGTGACGGAGCAGGAGATTGCCGGACGCATCGATGGCATTGCCAGCAGTCGGGGCTGCATATCCTCATTCCCCACCATCTTGACCATGCATGGTGAAATCATGCACGGCAACCCCTCCCCTAGACCTTTGGAGGCAGGGCGCATGATGTTGTGCGATGCCGGGGCAGAAACCAACGAAAACTATTGTAGCGACAATACCCGAACCACTCCCGTCA
>JAGCYD010000081.1 GCA_017960985.1 Bacteroidaceae bacterium | reverse complement strand
CAGCGCTCGATGAACCATAGCGACACGGAAACAGGCATCTTGAAATAACAATCAGCGCACCTTTACCAAAAATGCTACATTTGATATAGTTTTTGAAACATCAGATGCAATGTCATTGGCCGATTATGTGTACCTTTGCCACAAGAAAACGATTCTTAAAGCAAAGCAATTATGAACAACATCACCAAAACCCTGCTGCTAGCAGCATTCCTTTTCCTGCCGTTCCTGAAGACAACGGCAGCCGTCGACCCCAACTTCTATATCTTCCTCTGCTTCGGACAGTCGAACATGGAGGGCAATGCCCGTCCTGAGGCAGCCGACCTGGCCAGCCCAGGTCCCCGCTTTCTGTTGATGCCCGCCGTTGACTTCCCTGCTACCGACACCCGTCCAGCCCGCAAGAAGGGCGAGTGGTGCGAGGCATCGGCTCCGCTGTGCCGTCCCAACACCGGTCTGACACCTGCCGACTGGTTTGGACGTACCCTTGTGAATTCTCTTCCCGACAACATCAAGGTTGGCGTTATCCATGTGGCCATCGGAGGTATCGACATCAAGGGATTCCTGCCAGACAGTATTCAGAATTATGTTGAGAAGAAGGCTCCGGGTTGGATGAAAGGTATGCTCCAGGCTTACGGCAACAACCCCTACCAGCGCTTGGTAGAACTGGCCAGGAAAGCACAGAATGATGGCGTTATCAAGGGCATCCTGATGCATCAGGGTGAGACCAATACAGGCGATCCGAAGTGGGCAGGTATGGTGAAGCAGGTCTATGACAACCTATGTTCCGACCTGCAGCTAAAGCCCGAAGAGGTGAACCTATACGTTGGAAATATCGTTCAAGCAGGTGGAAAGGGTGTTTGCATTGGCTGTAAGAAGCAGATTGACGAATTGCCCCAAACCATCCACACCTGTCAAGTCATCTCGTCTGACGACTGTTCCAACGGCCCCGATCGCCTGCACTTCGATGCTGCCGGCTATCGCGAACTTGGTTGTCGTTATGGTGAGGCCGTTGCCCGTCAACTCGGTTTCGAGCCCCAACGCCCCAGGGAGTTCTCAATTCTCAATTTTCTATTCTCAACTATCCAAGTACCCGAAGATGCCGTCACAGCCGAGACTGCCATCCCTGGGAACGAGTTCCCCAAAGTAGATAAGGAGCGTCGTGCCTACTTCCGCATCCATGCTCCACAGGCCAAGAAAGTCATCGTGGATATCTGTGGCAAGAAGTACGATATGCAGCCCGATGGCAAGGGCGGCTTTATGGCAGTAACCGACCCCCTGCCTGTGGGTTTCCACTATTATTTCATGAATATCGACGGCGTAAACTTCGTAGATCCTGCCAGCGAAACTTTCTTCGGTTGCAACCGCGAATCAGGCGGTCTTGAGGTTCCTGAAGGTCCCGAGGGCGACTATTACCGTCCGCAGCAAGGCATCCCTCATGGTCAAGTACGTAGCATCTATTATCCGTCTTCTCACGATGCCCAAATCGTAAATGGTAAATTGTCAAATAGTAAATGTGTTTGGCGTCACGCTCTTGTCTATACACCTGCTGAATATGAGAAAGGCAAGAAGCGCTATCCTGTGCTCTACCTGCAACACGGCATGGGCGAAGGCGAAACCAGTTGGATGATTCAAGGCAAGATGCAGCACATTATGGACAACGCCATTGCCAAGGGCGAAGCTGTACCGATGATTGTAGTCATGGAGAGCGGCGACATCAAGGCTCCCTTCCGTGGCGGCAACAATCAGGCAGGACGTAGTGAGTACGGCGCATCATTCTATCCTGTGCTGCTGAACGACCTGATTCCCTACATCGACACCAACTTCCGCACTAAGGCCGACCGCGAGAACCGTGCTATGGCTGGCCTCTCATGGGGTGGGCACCAGACCTTCGATGTCGTTCTACAGAATCTCGACAAGTTTGCCTGGATGGGAACCTTCAGCGGTGCCATCTTCGGTCTTGATGTAAAGACTGCCTATAATGGAGTCTTTGCCGATGCCGATGCCTTCAACAAGAAGATTCACTATTTCTACATGAACTGGGGTTCTGAGGACTTTATCAAGAGCCAACCTATTGTTGATAGCCTGCGTGAGATGGGCATCAAGGTAGATTCCTCAGTTTCTCAAGGCACCGGCCACGAGTTCCTCACCTGGCGCCGCGGCCTCCACGAGTTCATCCCGCATCTGTTCAAGAAATAGAGTAGAAAAATCGACTTCCTATATCAGACCGCAGATTTCCTCCAGGAATTTGCGGTCTGTTTCGTCGAAGGTTGCCAAATGCTCACTGTCGATGTCGAGAACGGCAATCACCTTCTTGTTATCTTCGTGGGAAAAGACAGGGACAACAATCTCGGAACGCGACTGACTGCTGCAGGCAATATGTCCGGGGAATTGTTCCACATCAGGCACGATAACCGTTTCTGCCCTTTTCCATGCTGTGCCGCAAACACCCCGTCCAAATGCAATATGCATACAGGCAATGGGGCCTTGGAAAGGACCTAATACCAACTCGTCATCTATCACACGATAGAATCCCGTCCACCAGAAACCCATCGTCTGATGAATATCTGCAGCTATGTTGCTCATAATGGCAATCATATCTGTCTCGCCGTCAATGAGGGCTCTGATGTCTTCCACCAGTTCCTTATACTTCTCTTCTTTTGTCATGAATGATTGTATCTTTATTATTTACGGATGTAATAAGTAGGATTGCTACCAGGTTCTGTTAATTTCAGACGTGTGCCAGTCTTATCAATGTTGGTTCCCTGTGCCACGCGTTGTTCCAGTCCCATCTGATTTATATAATCTTGTTTTCCTTGCTCGCCACACAACTCATCTTCCATCCTGGCAACAAGTTCCGCATTTTCAATAATGGATGTAACGTCTTTGTCATCGAGTTCCATCTTGATTTTATCTATATCTATATCGTAATTCTTCACCAGCGAGTCGCCCTCGATTGACCAGGTACCATGCATAGTAATATTCAGTACCATGGTACCTAGGTAGAATGGGTGCTTAAGATTGAGAGACCGATGTGTAGTGAAGGTATGATCCTTGCGAAATTCGAATATAACACTTTCTTGTCCGTCTGTTAAAACACCCTCCCACGTACCAATCAACTGTTTTTCTTTAACGGGACGAACAGT
>JAGCYD010000008.1 GCA_017960985.1 Bacteroidaceae bacterium | reverse complement strand
CTATTATTCCTGCAATCGCGTCACGCAGTTCTTGGGGCTCCAACACTTCTATGTCCTCGCCATTATGCAGGATTTCCTGCATGAAGTCGTATTCGGGGCGAAGACGGTAGGTGAAGATGCTGTATTCCTCATTCCGTTCTATCTCCCGTTGCGACTCGTGGAGTTGCAAGTCCCGAATGTAGTTGGCCTGACTGGCCGACACTTTCAATTTTATTTGTTGGATGGGTGTGCGTGGATCGGATATGATACCATAGCAACCATAGAAGAATTCTTTGGCATCCCAGTCCTTGGGCATCTTAAAAGTTTCTTCTTTTATATGTAATTCTTGTATGCGGTCGAGGCAGAATATCCATGGCCTACTCCCTTGATATGAGGTGCAGAGCGCAACCATATACCAACGCTGACGGAACAGTTTTACACAATAGGGCTGTACATCCATATTGTGCTCCTCGTCCTTCCAATAGTTGTAATAGGTGATGTTTAGGACATGGTTCCCTTTCATGGCCTCGACAATCGGCTTTAGATAATCTTTCCCAGAGGGAACATATTCCAAGAGGATGCGGTCTTTGATGCTCTGGCTGTTGGCAAGGGCATTGCTCACACAGAATGTGTTGTAGAGCCAGGAACGAAGTCCGTTTCCGCGAAGGTCTTGCTCGTTTTCAATATAATAACGATATTCGCCACTTCTCTCGGCGAGAATTTCGATGCCGAAGAAATCCCATATTGCGCTCTTCCAGTTGTCAAAGGTGCGTTTGGACAAATTTTCGCCTCCGCTGATATCGACATCGGCTTTCCATAACTTATTCAGGTCGTTGAAGGAAATCTTCTTTTTCCGGCTGATGGTTTCAATCACCCAGACATACTTGTTCAGTAGTCCTTTGGTCTTTTCGCTTCTTGCCATGGTACAATTTTTTGGTCAAATTAAACTCTGATTTCTGCAAAGTTAGGATAAAGGTACGAAATTTTGTGGCAGAGGTTTGAATTTTATTCGTTCGAAGCAAAAAATAAGTGCCACAGAGAAATTCATTCCCTGTGGCACTATGATGTCTGTTGTATGTTTTAATCTTTATTCGCTCACGCTCTTTTGATTGTTTCCGCGTTTTTGCAGTCTGTACTCGATGATGAAGGAGCAGAGCAGACCGAGACCGCAGCCGAAGGCAAGCATAATCCAGAAGTTAATGTCGCCCTTGGCATCCATTCTGAAAATATAGTTGATGACGGCTCCAAGACCCAAGCCGATGAGGACACATCCCCAGCGCAAAGTGGAGTAGGGGTTGCTTTCCTCTTTCTTTTCTGGCTCTGCCACGAGATACTTCGCGGTTTCCGGGTCGGTGTGGTTCTCGATGATGAGCCGACGGATTTCGCGGTCGTTATTGCTCTTCTTCACTTTCTTTATTGCGGCAACCACGATGGCTACGATGGGGATTCCAAGACTCAGTGAAACGGCTAATACACCAGTAAGTCCTTCCATAAAATCTTCCATAATTGTAATTTTTAGTTGTTAGTATTAGTTTTGTTTGTTGTTCATCTTAAAGACCGCCGTCCTTACGGATTATTACACTTCGGCGATAGAAAAAATTCTCATTTCGCGCCAGAGCAGGTAACTCATCGTCATGACGGGGATGAACAGGATGTAGCGCCACATCTGGAGTGACTCGATACGGCAAACCGCATAGATGCCTACGGCGAAGATGAGCATCAGTAGGGGCATGCCAAAAGAGAATGCCACGATGCGCGCCCAGCGCAGAACCCATTCGCGACGGGTCTTGCGACGCACTTCCTTCACGATGGCACGGTTCAGCGTTTCCAACTTCTCGCTTCTCTCTACGGATGCCATGATGAGGTCATCCAAGTCTCTATCGTTTAGTTCATACTTCATAGTTCTTGCTCCTCTTCGCTACGCAAGCGTCACTCCTACGGAGATGACGAGCGCACAGTTCATAGTTGTTAATGTGCTTTTCAGTTTCTCTCTTATTCGGTGTAACTTTACCAGTACATTCTGCTGGCTCAGTCCTGTCTTCCGTGCAATGTCTGCCGTCTTTTCTTTTTGGTAGTAGTGGAGTTTTATCAGTTCTTGTTCTCCGCTGGGCAGTTGTTTGATGGCTGTTTCCATACGCAGTATCATCTCTTCCCTTTCCTCGTCGAAGGTTTCAGGGATATTGTCAGCGATATTGTCCACGGGTTGTGCGCGCCTCACTTTTTCTTTCTCCAGCGTATGCAAAGCCGTGTGCATGGAAATGGTCACGAGCCACGGCCCTAACCGTTCTCCGCGCCAGAATGCCAGTTGTTCGTATGCTTTTACAAAGGTGGTTTGTGTCACATCGGCTGCCAAATCCTCTCGTCGTACAACGCCTAATGCCTTCGAATAGACAAGTCCCGAGTAGCGTTTCACGATCTCGGTAAACAGCCCAGTACGGCCTTGCTCCACGATTTCCCTTACGATTTCTCTGTCTTCCATACACCATTAAGACCCGTAAGGTCGTGGATTATTACATTTCGAAGTCACTTTTATTTGAGGCGGAAATCAAAACTGTCCACATCGACATAGCCGCCTGTTTGTTGAGTAGCATAATTGAAAATGGCAAATTTGTTTTCCGTGAAGTGATCCATGCTGAAAATCATGTGGAAGGGTGTACCGAGTGGCGAAAACTGCTGTCCGTCGGTGCTGTAGGCGAAGTTCGCGGTGTCTGTTGTGAAGTCGCAATCCATACGCAGCCATATTTCGGTCTCTGTAATGGGCAGAGCCTCCTTGATGTTTCCTCGGTCGCTCATCTGCAACAGATAGCCGTCCTCTTTTTTTACGACTGCCAGTCCTCCTGGTTGAGAGCAGAAAGCAAAGAGTCCTGTGTGGTCGCCCGGTTGCATGTGACTGATGTCCATTCGTACGGTGCCCTGACAGCATGGCCCCATCGTACGCTGGGTAAGGGTGTTGCGTGCTTCGAAAAGATGGCTGACAATATCGCCCGTATGCAAACGAAGGTATCCAGGTCGCTCGGTCAGACTCCAGCACGAATTGTCGGGATTGTGATTCCATTGCCATGCGGGATGGAGTTCCTTTGCCGAGAAATCATCGCTGACAACGATGTCGGTCTGTCCCTTTTCTTTCAGTTTGGGGATGGTAAACTGATGGGGAACTTTCCCGTCCTTATCGCCCAACATGGGCCAACCGTCCACCCAAGTGCAAGGTAACAGGCAGGGAATGCGTCCAATGCCCTCGTGGTCTTGAAACAGCATGGCATACCATTGCTTATTAGCTGCTCTCCAGATGCCTCCTTGCGCCACGCCATGATGCGCATACCCCAAATCGTCGCTCAAAATGATACGCTTCTCGTAGGGGCCAGCCAATCCGGGCGCACGGAAACAGAGTTCGGTGCGATGCCCGCCTCGTGGCCACCAAATCGTGGTTAGGTAGTATTTCCCGTCTATCTTATAGGCATGGACTCCTTCGTGCAGACAACCGTCGTTTAGGGCTATCAGCCGTGTCCCATTTCCTGCTCCATCAACAAAGTCCTGCAAGTCTGGCGTAAACTCCTTTGCATAGATTCCTGCATTGAAACAATGTATCAGATACACCCGTCCGTCGGTATCGAAGAGCAGGGAGGCATCATGATAATAGCGTTCGAATCTGGCGGTTATCGTCCAACGGCCGGCGGGGTTCTTGGTCGTGTAGATATATGAATGCATGCCCGTGCCAAAGAATACATAGAATGTTCCCTTGTGGTAACGAAGGGATGCTGCCCATTGTCCACGGCCATAGATGTTGCCGCCCTTCAAATCGTTGGTTGGACTTTCGTGGAGCGTGTCAAAAACATAACTGATGATATTCCAATGCTTCATGTCCCGCGAATGCATAATGGGAGCGCCAGGGGACATGTGCATTGTAGTGCTGACCATATAGTAGTCCTTGCCTACACAGATGACATCGGGGTCGGGCACATCGGAGTAGAGCAGGGGATTGGTAATGGTTACAGAACTACGGGCAGATATGGTTGCGACCTTGCCACAGAGCATAAGTAGCAAACAAAATCCGACTATCGAACCATAATGTAAAAGGGTGGCCTTCTTCATCCCTCTTGTTATTTTCCTGTGTCCGAACCGCTACGCTTGTTGCGCCCATAACTGCGGTATTCGTCGAGGGGGATTTCCACATCAGGCTCTTGCAATTCGCCATTGTGTGCAAGGCGGAAGCGGAGGTATTTGATGGGAATATCGCGGTCGCGCCACATTTGTTCGTAGTATGTCTGTATGCTTCGTGCCTCTTTTCCTTCGTCGTTTTCGAGCATTGCATATAAGTCGCGCGTAGCATATTCGGGTACGATGCCATTTACTTTCAGCATTTCCTCCGTATAAGTATAAAGGAAATTACTGTCGGTCTTCAGGTGGATGAGTCCACCATCCGTAAGGAAGCGGCGGTAGCGTTCGAGGAAGTAAGTGCTGGTGAGTCGCTTGGTGGCCTTCTTCATCTGTGGGTCGGAGAAGGTCAGCCATATCTCCGACACTTCGTCGGGGGCAAAGAAGCGGTCGATGAACTCAATATGCGTGCGCAGGAAACCGACATTCTTCATGCCGTTGTTCAGTGCATCCTGTGCACCCGTCCACATGCGTGCCCCTTTGATATCGACGCCTATGAAATTCTTGTCGGGGTAACGGCGTGCCAGTCCTACGGTGTATTCGCCCCGTCCACAGCCGAGTTCCAATACAATGGGGTTGTCGTTGTGGAAGAAAGACCTCCAGCCTCCCCTCATGCCCCCCGAAGGGGGAAGGTCATCTTGGAGGGTGTTGTAGGGGCATTCAATCACCAAAGGATTGGCCGCCATGTCGGCGAACTTCGCTAATTTTCCTTTGCTCATGATACTATGGCGTTTATATGAAGAATAGTATGGCTCCGCATACTGCGATAGTAGCGCCGAATACCTCTTGTGCAGTTACTTTCGACTTGAATATAAGGTGCGATGGCCAGATGATAAGCACAGGCGTTAGAGACATCAAGGTTTGTGCTACACCAGTTGAGGTATGTTGTACGGCAAGCAAACTAAGCGATACACCAACGGCAGGACCAAGCAATGTGGCCCAGAAAGCGAAGTGCATGCCTCGCCCATCGCGAATGGCAGTATTTAGTTGCCCTACCTTTTTCTTCATGATGAGCAGGAGCAGAAAGCATGCTAACCCCGTCAGTGCCCTTATCATCGTACCGCCTACCGGGTAGGTCATCGACGACATTCCGGCCTCCAGTGGGGCTGTGGCCGTATAGTGCTCCAGGCCGACCTTGCTCAATACCAGTCCCACACCTTGTCCCAGTGCGGCGCCGATGCCAAAGATGACACCATGTATGGGCAGTTTGACGGCAAGGTGTGTTTTCTTGTTGCGGCTGGCTACGCAAGCATCACCTGACGACACCGCGCCTTCACTCGTTCCCTGTTCTTTGCCCAATATGCTCAAGCCGATTCCCGTCAGGGTCACCAGCATGCCTATGAGCCCGAGCCAGGTCATGTGTTCGCCTAGCATCATCCAAGCCGTGATGGCTGCAAAGGGAGCGGCAAGCGTCATAAAGAGTTGGCTGAAGCGGCTGCCGATGAGCATGTAACTATTGAAGAGGCAATAATCGCCAAAGCCGAAGCCCATCAGTCCGCTCAGGCTAAGCCACAGCCACGTTTCGCCGTCGGCAAGGTAAGGGTAGGGGTGACCAGCCATAAACCACAGTGCTAACCCTAAGATGATTAGGGTCAGCACCATGCGGATTACATTAAGCGGTAGTGCCCCTAAACGTTTACTGGCCAGTTCGCCGAATATGGCGCCTGTGGTCCAGAGTACCGCAACGAGTAGGGCAATGGATTCGCCGAGCATGTATTACCGAATATCGATAACGGGAATATTATCTTTGTCGTTGTAGAAGAGGTTCTCACCAGCCATACCCCAGATGAAGGTGTAGTAGTAGGTGCCAGCAGCAGCGTGCATCGACCATTCGGGCGACATGATGGCCTGCTCGTTGTGCAACCATACATTGCGGCTCTCTTGGGGCTGACCCATCACATGACTGATGGTTTGTCCGTCAGGCAGGTTGAAGTAGTAGTAAGCCTCGATGCGACGACCGTGGGTGTGAGGAGGCATGGTGTTCCATACGGCTCCGGGGTTGAGTTGTGTCAAACCGAGTTGCAACTGGCATGGACCTTCTTCCAATACATCGTTCACGATGAGTTTATAGACGGTGCGGTTGTTGGCTTCTTCTACAGTTCCTACTGGTCCCCATACGGCAGCCTTCAGCGAACCCTTACGGCCGTCGAGCGTTATCCACTGGGTCTTGTAGTGCTGATGGGCGGTGGCTGAGTTCAGATAGAACTTGGCAGGCTTCGAAGCATCCTTGCTCTTGAACTCTACGGACTTGTTTACATCCTTGTCCTTGCCGATATGACCGCGACCGATATAAAGGGCTTCTTTCGGGGCAAGGGCATATTCCTTGCCATCGACGATGACGATGCCGTCGCCCTGTCCGCAGTTCACTACGCCCAGTTCGCGGTTGTAGAGGAAATACTTTTCCTTGATGGTATTGTCCACATCCAGTCCCAGTTCCCAGAAGTTTTCCAGTTTCAAGGTCTCCTTGACAGGCATGGCACCACCGAAGATAAAACGGTCGTAGTGGCTATAGGTCAGCAGAATGGAGTCTGCCTCCATAACCTTCTCCATCACGAAGCGCTCGCGCAAGGTCTTTGTGTCGTAGCCTTTCACATCCTGCGGATGGCAAGCCGTTTGGAACTTTACATGCTGACGACCCACGAAGCGGTCAGCCTCTTGCGCGTTGGCGTAATTGACAATTGACAATAGACAATTGACAATGAGTAGAAGAAATAGTTTTTTCATGTTATCTTATTTTTGGTTTTGGTTTTGGTTTTCGTTTGTTCTAACGATGCGCATGCGATTCCATGCCACCATAGCAAGGGTAATAAGGGTGAGCACACCCATTCCTATCCAGCGCAGGTACTTCACGCAGGCATAGATGAGGTAGCCGAAGAAGGAGGATGCGAAGTCGAGTGCACCACCCTCAAAGCCATCGGGTATCTTGGCGGCCGAGGCTGTGGGGTCGGTCTTATAGACCTCGTTGGCAGCCAGTGTGAAGGCCGAGGCCATATCCGTAACGAAATAGAGACCGATGACGAGCGCCACAAGTCCAACGATGAGACTCTTCACCACATTACCCTTGGTGTAGGGCAGGATGAGGGGGAAGAGGTAGAACATGCCGGCCAGTGAGGCCAGAGGCAG
The DNA here is from genome assembly GCA_017960985.1 of Bacteroidaceae bacterium. GTDB lineage: Bacteria > Bacteroidota > Bacteroidia > Bacteroidales > Bacteroidaceae > Physcousia. The sequence continues at coordinate 16,793 of JAGCYD010000008.1, read as the reverse complement.
GAACTGGTTGCCCGGGAGGAAGACGGCAATGGCCAGGATGACGGGAATCAGGATGATAGAGCATACGAGCGTTGTAGGATGACCGATGACCAAAGCGGGCGACATACCGATGTGTACCTGCATTCCGCCAAAGCGCTTCTTTGCCACCTCCTGTGTCTTTTCGGCAATGGGCTTCAGTCCGTCGATGAAGAGGCTGGTGATGCGTGGAATGAGTTCCATGACGGCTCCCATCGTGACACCGAGGAATAGAATCTTCTTGATGTCGAGTTGTGCTGCCCAACCGATGAGCGCACCAACGATGACACCTAATACCAGTGGCTCGCCCAGTACACCGAACTTCTTCTTCAAACCTTCGGCATCGATGTCGAGTTTCGAGAAACCGGGAATGCGGTCGAGCAACCAGTTTACGCAGACTGCAAAGACGGTGAAACTCTGGCAGAAGGGCTGTGGTATGCTGATGCCCTGCAGGTTGTAGTGCTCCTGACAACGCTCGGCCGTGAGGTCTGCCATTACCAATGTGATGATGTAGCAAACGATGGCGGCAAAGTAGCCCCACAATAGGCTTTCGCCCATGACAAAGTATGCCACAGCGCCGATGAAGGCAAAGTGCCAATAGTTCCACAGGTCGATATTCACCGTGCGGGTACATTTCGTGAACAACATGAGCAGGTTCACACCCAGACAGATGGGGATGATGAGCGCGCCCACGGCAGTACCGTAAGCCACGGCAGCAGCAGCAGGCCAACCCATGTCGAAGACCTTTAGTTGCAGGTCATAGAGTTCGGAGATGCCTTTCAGAGGGCTGTCGAAGTTCGAGGTGAGTAGGGCAGTAACGATGCCCAAACCTACGAAGCCGACGCCCACATAGAGGCCGCTTTTCAGTGCCTTGCCGAACTTCATGCCGATACAAAGGCCGATGATGGTAAACAGTATGGGCATCATGACCGATGCGCCAAGACTGATGATGTAAGAAAATACAGATTCCATTATGAAAGGTTATATAAAGGTTTAACGGTTTAAAAGTTTATTCTAATGCGAAACTACGGCTACCGATGTGGTTACCGTCGGCAAAGATGTCGGCGCGGTAAGTACCGCCCATCAAGGTCTGGTTCACATCCCAATAGACGGTGACGGCCTGTTCCTCGCCCGTATATTCGATATCCTTGCGGATGCTGTACTCCAGCGTGCGATTCTCGTAGGGGAATGTTCCGCCCTGTGTCAGCACATCGTTTGTCGGGGTGGTGATGCGCACATAGATGCTCTTCATGCCCGTCTGTACCGTCATATTACGGCTGATGGTGAACGATACCTGGAAGCGTTTTACTTCCTTTATCTTGTTCGTCTGCTTGCCCTTCTGATTCTTACCGAAGGCTGAGATGCCCGTAGCGTCCAGTTGCGAGGCGATGGCCACCTTCTCGGTCAGCGATTCCTTCTCGGTGGTCAGGCTTGATATGTGCATCTGTGCCTGTGCATTCTCCGAGCGCAAGTTCTCGTTCTCCATGTTCAACTGCTGGTTCAAGTGGTTCAGCGAGTCGATTTGCATGATGTAGTTGCGCAGGATTTCGCGTAGCGTAGCCAGTTCTTGCTTCAGTCGCATAATCTCTGCCGCATCGTCGTTCTTCGTGCGACGCAGTTCCTCGAGCAGTTCCTGCACGCGGTTCTGTTCCTTTTCCAACTGAGCCAGCAGCGAGTCGTTGTTGATTTGTGTCTGCAGTTCCTCGTACTGAAGGGCAAATTCTTCGTACTGATTCTGCATTTCCAGTTTGTCCATCTCGGCCAGGGCTTTCAACTCTTCCATCTGTTGGTAGTTGTCTTCTGCCGTATAAGTACGGTAACCGAGATAGGCAATGATGCCGATAAGTAACATGAGCGTTGCAGAGGCAACGGCAATGAGTGTAGTCTTTTGTTTCATGGTATGATGTTTTATTCCAGTTTTTCCAGTTTCAATACTTGTGTGCAATGCTCCACTACGGCATTGCGGTGGGTGACGAACAGAACCGTCTGCTGCGGATTCTTCCAAGCGGCAAGGTTCTTCAGCAGTCGTGCCTCGGTGGCGGAGTCGAGGGCGGATGTCGCCTCGTCGAGCAGCAGGATGCTGCCTTTGCGAAGCAGGGCCCGGGCGATGGAAATGCGTTGTGCCTGTCCTTGAGATAGTCCCATACCGTTTTCTCCGCAGCGGCTTTCGAGTCCCTCAGGCAGCGTCAGTACGAAGTCGGCACAGGCAATGCGCAGGGCTTCCTTCAGTTCTTCTTCCGTGGCCTCGGGATTGCCTAGCAGCAGGTTCTCGCGTATGGTTCCGCTGAACAGCGTATTGTCTTGTGGTACATACACCAGATTGCAGCGCGTCAGAGGTGAAACTAATTGACAATACTTCTCTCCATGCTTTGTATATATCTCTACGCTGCCCTCCGTGGGGTGGAGCAGGGCAAGGATGAGGCGAATGAGCGTGGTCTTTCCTGCTCCAGTCTCGCCCAGTATGGCCGTACTGCTGCCTTGCGGGAAGTCGAAGGAGAAGTTGCGGAGGATGTAGCGTTCGTTGTCGTCGTAGCGGAAACTAACATTCGTCAGTCGCAGACCTGCGCCCTGTTCAAACTTCACGGGTTCTCCTTCCACCTCAACGGGCACTTCCTCCAGTTCCATCAGACGCTCGCCGGCGGTGAAGGCACTGATGATGACGGGCACGAACTTCGTCATGTCGCGGAAGGGACCTTGTATCTGTCCTACGAGCTGGATGAAGGCAATCATCATGCCGTAGGTGATTTCATTCTGGTGCAAGCCGCGCACGCCCCACAGGAAGGTGAGGAGATAGCCTGTGGCAAAGCCCACATTGAGCAGTGTGCCCGATACGGAGGAGAATACGGTACGGCGGCGTACCTGTTCGCGCAGGTATCGCTGGGTGTCTCCCAGGCGTTCCGTCATCGTGCCGATTCGCTCCAGTGTCTTCAGTATGATGCGATGCTGTATGCTCTCCTGCAGTATGCTTTGTATGGCACTATCGGTATCGCGTACCTCACGGGTGATGGAGCGCATCTTGTGGATATAGTAGCGACTGAGGAAGATAAACAAGGGGACGATGAAGATGAGCAGGCACGCCAACTGTGCGTCCATCGAGTAGAGGAAGAAGAAAGCCCCCACAAAGCGCGTTATGACGCTCAGTGATGAAGGCAGCGTCTCGGTGATGACATTCGTCACATCGCTCACATCGCGCTCCAGACGGTTCAGCACATCGCCACTATGGCGCATGTCGCGACCGTTCCATTCGCTGGTCAGCAGTCGGCGGAATAGTTTTAACTGCATTTGGTTCTGCGCCTTCACGCCCAACAGAGCCGATATCCATCGGCGAGCGAAACTCAGCGCCACCTGCATGGCCATAATGGAAATCAGCATGGCGGCTGCCATACGCAGCGAGCGTCCGTCGTGATTCGTGGCAATGTCGATACAGAGTTTCGTGGACCAAATGAAGGCAAAGTCAAGCCCCACAGACACGATGCCTATCGAGGCGTTCAGTAGGGTTTGCAGCCGTAGGCTCTTGCCTACATTCCAGAACCAGCGTATAATGCTGCCACTTGATTTCAGTCGTTCACTATCCACTTTTAATTCCTCACATCATTTCCCCACATCAGTTTGCTGCGCAGGGTACGGTAGAACGAACTCTCGGGTTGCTTCAACACACGGATGCAGTACGGAGCCTTGCGGATATGTAGTCGGGTCTCCTCGCTGCACGCCTCGCTTCGGCCGTCGATAGCCACGAGGAAGTTATGGTTGCGGCTCTCCACCGTCAGCGTCACCTCAGCATCGTCGCACAGCGTTATGGGTCGTACATTCAGACTATGTGGTGCTACGGGCGTGATGCCCAGCGTATGCGCCTCGGGCGACATAATGGGGCCGCCCACGCTCAGTGCGTATCCCGTCGAACCCGTCGGGGTGTTGATGATAAGACCGTCCGCCTGATAGGTAGTCAGGTATTCGCCATTGATATCCACTCGTATGCTAATCATCGACGAGTTGTCGCGCTTCAGCACGGCCACCTCGTTCAATGCATAGGGGAAAGAATCTTTCTCCGCTCCATACTCCGCTTTCCGCTCTCCACCATTTATATATTCCACTGCCAACACGCTACGCTCTTCCACGCGACACTCGTCGGCATAGATGCAGGCAATGGCGTCGTCGATTTCGTCGCCCGACACATCGGCCAAGAAGCCCATGCGCCCCATGTTGATACCGATGATGGGGATGCCCTTGTCAGCCACGCGGCTTGCCGTCTGCAGGAAAGTTCCGTCGCCACCCATCGACACGGCGATGTCCGCCGAGAAGTTCTCGTCGTCGATAAGTCCCGTGGGCGTGATGTCGAGCAGCAACTGTCCCGTCAGGTACTCATAGAAGCGGCGGTCGATATACACCTCGGCCTTGCGCTCCTCGAGCGAGCACAGCAGTTTCTTCACTAGTACCGACTTCTTGGCCTGGTATATATTTCCGAACAGGGCGAATCGAAGTTTACGCATAGGCATTTGTATTTTGGGGGTAAAGTTACGAAAAATTGAGAGCAGAACGAAATAAATCCTTTTATTTCTTATGCCGAGATGGAGTAATGTACAAAGGAAAGTTTAGAAAGCCCTGCCGCAATACTATTCCGTGTGCCATCGCAATACTATTCCGTGTGTCATCGGACTATTAGTCTTAGCACCATCGCAATAGTAGTCTTCACATCGTAAGATTAGTAATGTTCGAGCCGTAGGATAACATGGCTCGAGTCCCGACATAGTGTCGCGGGCATAAATATAAAAAGTTAATAAAAATAGTACTGCTTTTAGGGTACTGACGCTACAAAGATATGGATTGTTTTGTAAAGTGCTAAACAAATTGCTATATTTGCAGCGTAGAACCACAAGAACTACGACTATGACGAAACTGAGTGTAAACATTAACAAGATAGCAACGCTGCGCAATGCGCGTGGCGGCAACAACCCCGATGTGCTGCGTGTGGCGCTCGACTGCGAACGCTTCGGTGCACAGGGAATCACGGTTCATCCGAGGCCTGATGAACGCCATATCCGTTATCAAGATGTGTACGACCTGCGACCACGACTGACGACGGAGTTCAACATCGAAGGACAGCCGAGTCCCGAATTTATCGACCTCGTGCTGAAGGTGGTGCCCAATCAGGTGACCCTCGTACCCGACCTGCCTGGTCAGTTGACCAGTAATCATGGATGGGACACAAAGCAGAACCAGGCGTTCCTGACGGAAGTCTGCGAGCGTTTCCACGAGAAGGGCATCCGCGTGAGCATATTTGTCGATGCCGACACGGAAATGGTGGAGTATGCCGCACGGACGGGTGCCGACCGCGTGGAACTCTATACCGAGCCGTATGCCTCGGCGTATGCACAGGACCGCGAGGCAGCCATCGCTCCCTTTGTGGCAGCGGGCGAAAGGGCTATTGCACTGGGGCTCGGACTGAATGCAGGACACGACCTGAGTCTGGAGAACCTGCGCTATATGCACGAGCGAATGCCCTACATCGACGAGTGCAGCATCGGGCACGCCCTCATCTGCGACGCGCTCTACTTAGGACTGGAGGAAACGATAAAGCAATATCTCGCTTGCTTACATTAAGAATAAAGAATTAAAAAAGAGTTACCATGATTTACACTTTTCTTGCTACAGGCTTCGAGGACATTGAGGCATTAGCTCCTGTCGATATCATGCGTAGGGCAGGACTGAAGGTTGCTACGGTTTCGATTACGGGAGAGGCCGTCGTGACGAGTGCTCACGGAGTAGGCGTCGTCAGCGACTGCTTGCTTTCCGAAGTGAATTTCGACGATGCGGAACTGCTGTTCCTACCCGGCGGAATGCCAGGCGCGACGAACCTCGATGCCTGCGAGCTCCTGCGCGAAGGACTGAAATGGCATTGTGCTGCGGGTCGTCCTGTGGCTGCCATCTGTGCCGCACCTTTGGTGCTGGGGCATCTGGGACTTCTCGCAGGCAAGCGTGCCACATGTTACCCGGGTTTCGAGACGGAACTTCGTGGTGCCAACTATACGGCTGCGCTCGTGGAGCAAGACGGACAAATCATCACAGGCAAAGGACCTGGGGCGGCATTCGAACTGGGTTATGTACTGGTGGAACGCTTCGTGGGCAAGGATGTGGCCGACCAGTTGCGCCAGGGGATGATGTACGATTTTTTAATTCATAATTCATAATTAAAAGTTCATTATGAACTATGCGATTATAGTGGCAGGCGGAAAGGGACTGCGTATGGGCGGAGAACTGCCCAAGCAGTTTATTCCCGTGGGAGGTCTGCCTATCTTGATGCGCACGATGCGTGCCTTTAATGAGGCCGACAGAGATATGCATATCATTCTGGTGCTGCCCGTTGCCCAACAGGAATACTGGCGAGACCTGTGCGAGCAATATCGTTTCGACATTCCCCATCGTATTGCAGACGGCGGCGAAACGCGCTTCCATTCAGTGAAGAACGGTTTGTCGCTGATACCTGACGATGCCGAGGGTGTGGTGGGTGTACACGACGGCGTGCGGCCTTTTGTCGCTGCGGAAGTCATTCGGAACTGCTATCAGACGGCTCTTGAACAGGGAACAGCTGTTCCCGTTATTCCCGTGGTCGAGACTACACGGCAGCTATTGCCCGAGGGCGACAGCCAGACGGTGGACCGGAATCTCTATCGACTGGTGCAGACGCCGCAGGTTTTCCGTATCTCCCTGCTGAAGGAAGCCTTTCGTCAGCCCTACCAACCGCAGTTTACCGACGATGCCTCGGTGGTGGAGGAACTGGGACATCGCATTGTCCTGACGGAAGGTAACCGCGAGAACATCAAGATAACGACTCCCTCCGACCTCAGTTACGCCGAGTATCTATGCCAATCGTTGAACTGAACTATCCTGTCACCTATCTGGCGAATGTAGGCGAGAGCCGTGCCAAGCAACTACGGGAAGGCATGGGCATACAGACCTATGGCGACCTGCTGACCTACTTTCCCTCGAAACATATCGACCGCAGCCGCTTCTACTATACCCACGAACTGGGGCCTGATATGCCCTATGTGCAATTGAAGGGGCATATCCTCAGTTTCGAGGAAGAGGGGCATGGGCGCAAGCGGCGTATCGTGGCGCACTTCTCCGACGGACAGGGCGTGGTGGATTTGGTGTGGTTCAACGGCTTACAATATGTACAGAAGAGTTATAAGGTACTGACCGAATATGTTGTGTTCGGCAGGCCGACCGTATTTAACGGGCGCATTAACATAACTCATCCTGAGATAGAGACCGCCGAGCGCTTTGCCCTGTCGCCACAGGGCTTGCGACCCTATTATAGCGTGCCAGAGAAGGTGCAGCGGTGCGGTGTGAATACGCGTATGGTGGAGCAGTGGGTGGCAACGGTATTCCGCGCACTTCGCGCTCCGTTGCCCGAGACATTGCCGCCTTATCTGCTGGAACAGATGAAACTGATGGGTCGCGACGAGGCCATACGCGCCATGCATTATCCCAAGAGCGCAGAGCATCTGTCGCGTGCATCCTATCGACTGAAATTCGAGGAACTGTTCTTTATTCAACTAAATATCCTGCGCTATAGTCGCGAGCGTCAGCGTAGGTATAAGGGGCATGTGTTCAGTCGTGTAGGCGACTATTTCATGGATTTCTACAATCATCACCTGCCCTTTGAACTGACGGGAGCGCAGAAGCGTGTCATCAAGGAAATCCGCAACGACATGAAGGGCGGACGACAGATGAACCGTCTGTTGCAGGGCGATGTGGGCAGTGGTAAGACGCTGGTGGCGCTGATGACGATGCTCGTGGCACTGGACAATGGCTATCAGACCTGTATTATGGCGCCCACGGAAATATTGGCCGAACAGCATTTCGAAACTTTCAGCAAATTGTTGGGCGATATGCCTATCCGTGTGGAACTGCTGACCTCGAACATCAAGGGCAAGCGGCGACAGAGCATCTACGAAGGACTGGCCAACGGCGAGGTGCAGATATTGGTGGGTACGCATGCCGTGATTGAGGACGATGTGGTGTTCCGCAATCTCGGTATGGTGATTATCGACGAGCAGCATCGTTTTGGCGTAGCGCAAAGAGCAAAATTGTGGGCGAAGAATCAGACACCGCCACATGTGCTTGTGATGACAGCCACGCCAATCCCACGCACCCTTGCTATGACGGTATATGGCGACCTTGATGTGTCCGTCATCGACGAACTGCCACCAGGCCGTAAGCCTGTAGAGACCATTCACCAGTACGACGAGCGAAGGGTGGAACTCTATCAACGCCTGCGTCGGCAAATCGAACTCGGACGGCAGGTATATATCGTCTATCCCCTCATCAAGGAAAGCGAGAAGATGGACCTGAAAAATCTGGAGGAGGGCTACAAGCAGATTTGTGAGGCATTCCCCGACCTGCGTGTCAGCAAGGTACACGGGAAGATGCGCCCTGCCGAAAAGGAGGCGGAGATGGAACGCTTTGTCAAGGGCGAAACACAGATATTGCTCGCCACGACGGTTATCGAGGTGGGTGTGAATGTGCCCAATGCCAGTGTGATGGTGATAGAAAACGCCGAGCGCTTCGGGCTGGCGCAGTTGCACCAGTTACGAGGCAGGGTGGGGCGTGGTGCCGACCAGAGTTATTGCATTCTTGTGACGGGTTATTCCCTTGCGAGCGACACACGGCGTCGCATCCAGACGATGACCGAAACAAACGACGGCTTTGAGATTGCCGAGGAGGATATGCGATTGCGAGGTCCAGGCGACCTCGAGGGTACACAACAAAGCGGTATTCCCTTCGACTTGCATATTGCCAATCTGGCACGCGACGGGCAGATTGTACAGCAGGCCCGCGAGGTGGCGAGGCGCATACTCGACGACGATCCCGATGCTTCGCGCCCGGAGAATGCCCCTATGTGGGAGGCGTTGGCGGAACTCAACCGTCATCATGTGGACTGGTCGTCTATCTCCTGACGGAGCACGCGGTGAATAATGTCGGCTCCCTTTATACCAAACCGCCACTCGCGCGCGTTATATATTTTGTAAAGACTAAAAACTACACAATATATGATACTACAACCCAAGAGTGTATTTGACTGCTTTGCGCAGGTGAATAAGGTCCCGCGCCCATCGAAGCGCGAGGAACGGATGATACAGTTCCTGCTTGATTTCGGAAAGGGACTGGGATTGGAGACCCGTCGCGACGAAGTGGGCAATGTGATTATCCGCAAGCCAGCCACGCCGGGAATGGAGAACCGACCGACGGTGGTATTGCAGAGTCACATGGATATGGTGTGCGAGAAGAATGCCGATGTGGCGTTCGACTTCGACAAGGATGCCATCCAGACCTATGTCGATGGTGAGTGGATGCGTGCCAAGGGCACGACGCTCGGTGCCGACGACGGTATCGGTGTGGCTATGGAAATGGCTTTGCTGGCAGCGTCGGACATTAAGCACGGCCCGATAGAGTGCGTGTTTACACGTGACGAGGAAACGGGACTGACGGGTGCAGAAGGTATGGGCTCGGACTTCATGACGGGTCAGTACCTGATAAACCTCGACAGCGAGGACGAGGGCGAGATATTCGTCAGTTGTGCAGGCGGCTGCCGCACGGCTGCCACCTTCCATTACGAAGAGGAGACTACACCCGAAGGCATGTTCTTTGCCGAACTGTGCATCAAGGGTCTGACGGGCGGTCATAGTGGCGACGATATCGATAAGAAGCGTGCCAATGCCAACAAGTTGCTGGTGCGTTTCCTGTATATGCAGATGAAGAAGACGACGCTGCGGCTTGCCGACATTCAGGCTGGCGGCTTGCATAATGCCATTCCACGCGAGGCGCGTGCCGTAGTAGCCGTGCCGTTTGCACAGAAGGAAGCGTTGCGTGTGGACTGGAACCTGTTTGCTGCCGATGTCGAGGAGGAATTCCGTGTGACGGAGCCTTCGATGCAGTTCCTGTTGGAGAGTACGGAGGCGTGGCCGACGGTCATCGACCGCAATACTGCGGAACGGCTGATACTTGCCTTGCAGGGCGTGGATAACGGCGTGTTTGCATTCAGTCAAGATATAGAACTGGTGGAGACAAGCACGAATCTGGCAAGTATCCATCGTATGCCCGAGACGAAGACCATAGAGGTAAATTCCAGTCAGCGCAGCAGTTTGCTGAGTGCGCGCCACAATATGAGCAACACGGTGTCGGCAGTGTTTGAATTAGCTGGTGCCGAGGTGTTTATTGGCGAGGGTTATCCGGGATGGAAGATGAATCCCGATAGTCAGTTATTGAAGGTTGCGGTGGAGGAGTACCGTCGCCTGTTCGGCAAGGAGCCCGTGGTGCGTGGCATCCATGCGGGACTGGAGTGCGGACTATTTAGCGAAAAGTATCCGCAACTGGATATGATTAGTATCGGCCCGACGCTGCGCGGCGTACATTCGCCCGACGAGAAACTACTGATACCAACCGTGGATATGGTGTGGCAGCATCTGTTGGCTATTCTTGAGCGTATCTGACCTATAGATGAGGCGTACATTCCTATTATATATATTGTTGTCGGCAGTCGTGCTCGTAGGGTGCGACGACTATGATTCGTGGACGACTTCACCGTCGGCAGTGCTGTCAATGTCGGAGGAAGAAATGAACTTTTCCTCGGTAATAGCAGGGCAGGGTTCACCGACACAGACACTGATGGTGCGCAACCGAAACAGTGCAGGTGTGCGTATCAGCCGTGTGGAACTGGCGCAGGGCGCCGATTCTCCGTTCCGCGTGAATGTCGATGGGCAATATCTATATGGTGGAGTAGGCAAGGACTTCGAGGTGAGGAAGGGCGACAGCATCTATGTGCGTATTGAGGTGACGGTGCCAGAGATGGACAGCGACGAGGCGGTGCATTACGAGGATGTGTTGTCGTTCACCTTGGAGAGCGGTGTGGTACAGCAGGTGCGACTACTGGCGGATGGTGTGGATGTCGTGGTGCTGAAAGATGTGCGCATCGAGACGGACATGACGCTCTCGTCGGCGCGGCCATATCTGATATATGATTCGTTGGTGGTGGCCGAGGGCGCAACACTAACGGTGCCTGCGGGCGTGACACTGATGTTCCATGACGATGCACCCTTGCGTGTACATGGCCGAATCGTGGCGGAGGGCACGCTGGAGGAGCCCGTCGTGTTCCGTTGTGACCGCTTGGACAATATGTTCTATTATCTGCCCTATGATCGTCTGCCTGGGCGGTGGATGGGAATCGACCTGCTGGAGGAAAGTGTCGGCAACAGATTCGTGCAGTGTGATATCCATGGTGGAAACTATGGCGTGCGCTGTGAGGCCAAGGAACTGGCGGAGGAGTCGGTGGAACCGATGCTGACAATGGAGGACTGTACCGTGCACGATGTGTCGGGCGATGCCCTGTATCTGAAGAACTGCATGACGCGCCTATCGGGCACGGAAATCTATAATGCCAGCGGCTGTTGTGTCCGCATCTTGGGTGGCGACCATCGGTTGGTGCATTGCACTGTGGCACAGTTCTTCTATAGCAATGACGCACTCTATATAGCCAACATCGATGGCAACGCGTATCTCCACCTGCGTCGGTGCGATTTTGTGAACTGCGTGGTAACGGGTAATGCCGAGGATGTGGTGATGGGCGACCTGACGGAAACAACGGATAATCCCGCACAGTATCTTTTCTCCCACTGCCTGTTGCGTACGGTGGTAGGCGAGGGCAACGAGCGCTTCCAGGACATCCTGCTGGACGACGCGAGTGATTTGGTTGGTAAAAAACATTTCATGCTGGTGGACATGCACGACCGTCTGTTTGACCTCATGCCCGTTGCCGAAAGTCCCATACGGGGTATGGCCGACCCATCCGTTGCAGCCCAGTACCCCTTCGACCGTCGCGGCCGTTCGCGCCTGTCCGATGGCGCTCCAGATACAGGGGCTCTCGAAGGTGTCACAGAGGATACCCCCTAAACAGATTATCTAAAAGATTAAAGGAAAGATTATTGGCCTTCTTGCAGCCAATTGTCAATCAAAGCCCGTGCAATGCTTGCTTGGTCGGGTAGTTCGGGCAGATTGTCGCGCGTGAACCAGCCTCCGTCGGTCAGTTCCGTGCGCTGCAACCGTAGTTCGCCGCCGTCGTACTCCGCTGTGAACCCTACCATCAGCCCAGCAGGGTAGGGCCAGGGTTGTGAGCCGAAGTAGCGGAGGTTCTTGATGCTTAGCCCAGTCTCTTCTCGCACCTCGCGACGGACACAGTCCTCCAGTGTCTCACCCGTCTCTACGAAACCTGCCACCAGTCCAAAATGTCGCCCATGGAAGTTCCGTGCGTGTACCATCAGTAACTCCTCGCCACGCGTCACGCGCACGATGACAGCCGTTTGCAATTGCGGCCATAGTTCCTTGCCGCATTGCGTGCAGTGTTTCGATATTTCCGTTGCCCATTGCATCGGTGCGCCACACACGCCGCAGTAGCGCGAGTTCTGGTCCCAATACACCAACTCAGCACACTTGCCTGCCAGTCGGTACATCTCTGCCGATAGCATTTTGAATGACTGGCGCAGTCCCACCATCTGCAAGCCCTCCGCGTCCGTCACGGGAGCATCCATACGGAACACATGGCAGCGCCATTCGCCCGCCGAGACCGTTGGCACCCGTTCCCATGGCTCGAACTCCAGCGGTGCGGATAAACCACGAGGGATGTCCCCCTCGCTCGTGAGCAGGACATCCCCTTGGTGATATGCGAAATAAAGGTCGGTCATCAAAGTCCCAGACTCTGCTTGATGGCCTCCACCTTCTTTTGTGCGTCGGCCACTGCACCTGGATAGCAGTCGGCACAGCCAATCTGTCCCTTCACCTCCAAATAGAACTTAATCTTCGGCTCCGTACCGCTTGGGCGTACGCTTACCTTTGTGCCGTCGGCGCAGAACCACTGCAGCACATTCGAGGTGTCGGGCATGTCGAGTTTTGTCACATTGCCATTGCCGTCGGTAGCTGTCAGTGCCTGGAAGTCCTTCGTCAGCACGATGGGGCTACCAGCGATGTTCTTCGGAGCCTTTGCTCCGCGGAAGTCCACCATCATCTGCTTGATTTCGTCGGCACCCGTCTTGCCCGGGCGCACCACATTGATGGTGTGCTCGTACGAGAATCCGTATTCCTTATAGATGTCTATCAGCAGGTCGAACAGCGTCTTGCCCTGATCCTTAGCCCATGCGGCAATCTCGCAGATAAGGCATATTGAGGCTGGTGCATCCTTGTCGCGCACCTTGTCGTAGGGCAGGAAACCGAAGCTCTCCTCGCCACCGCCGATATACTTTTGCTTACCCTCACTGATGGCAATCTCACGCGCAATCCACTTAAAGCCCGTGTAGCAGTCGCGCAGTTCCACCTTGTTTTTCTTGGCCATCTCGGCAATCACCTCCGTCGTTACAATCGTCTTCACCAGGAAGTCCGTTGGTTTCAACTGTCCCAGTGCAATCTTGTTCTTGATGATGTAGTAGCAGAACATCATTGCAGTCTGGTTACCATTGATGATGACCCACTCGCCTTTCGGGTTGCGGCACACGATGGCCAGACGGTCGGCATCAGGGTCGGTAGCCACTACAAGGTCGGCGTTCAGCTTCGTACCCAGTTTCATGCCCAAGGTCATAGCCTCTGCATTCTCGGGGTTCGGACTTACTACCGTCGGGAAATTGCCGTCCACCACCATCTGCTCGGGCACCACATTGATGTTCTGGAAGCCCCACGAGCGCAGACACAAGGGAACGATGACGCGCCCCGTACCGTGCATGGCGCTATATACAATATTCAGGTCCTTCTGGCGCAGGATTACATCCTGGTCAATCATGGCCTCCTTGACGGCCGTCATATAGTCGTAGTCCATCTCTCCACCGATAATCTTGATGCGATCGGGGTTACCCTCGAACTTCACATCTTCGATGGCTACCTTGTTCACCTCATCGATGATACCCTTGTCATGGGGTGCCAGCACCTGTGCGCCGTCGCTCCAGTAAGCCTTGTAACCATTGTACTCCTTGGGGTTGTGCGAAGCGGTGACATTCACACCGGCCACAGCACCCAATTGGCGGATGGCAAAGGAAATCTCAGGTGTGGGGCGCAGTCCCTCGAAAAGGTATGCCTTGATGCCGTTGGCACTGAAGATATTTGCTACGGTCTCGGCAAACAGTCGGCTGTTGTTACGACAGTCATGACCCACAACCACGCTCTTGCCACCCTCGGGGAAAGCCTTGTTGATGTAGTTGGCAAAGCCCTGTGTAGCCATGCCCACGATATAGCGGTTCATACGGTTCGTACCCGGTCCCATAATGCCGCGCAGACCACCCGTGCCGAACTCCAATGTCTGGTAGAAGGCATCCACCAACTCTGTCTTGTCACTATTGTCGAGCATTGCCCGTATCTGTGCCTTTGTCTCGGCATCATACACACTCGAAGCGAGCCACTTTTGGGCTTCTGCTTCGCATTTCTTAATCAATTCTGTATCCATAACTTTTATTTTGAATTTACTTATTTTGAATTATTCTCACTTAATTAGGTAACGTTCTCCTGCCTCTTTTACGATGGCACGACGATAGCGGTCGGGATAGCCGGGGCGACTGACAGGCACTTGATTGCCGCCTGGTGTCTTGAGGTAGTTGCCCTGCTCGTCCGTCTTCTTCATGGCCATATCGTTGTACTTCACGATGATGAGTTGGGCGAGTTTCATCCATTCGTCCATCATCATCTTGCTCGTTACATAGGAGTATTTGGAAAGGAATTGACGCGCCTCTGTCTCGGGCATAGCCGATACTTCCTTCTCTATCTCGGGTTGCCAGGCGTTGAAGTTGTTCTCCAACTTCTCGCGTACCTTCTTCAGTTCGGGGAAGAGCAACGAATAGCGCAGATACACCATATTGCTAACCCAGTTCTGCATCCAGTAGGCACTCTTGAAGGAGAAAGTGAAGGTGTCACCCGTTTTCTCGTTGAAGCACTCGGGGGCATCCTCTGTACAGCAGTATATGGGCACCATTGCCACCATGTTCGCATCGTCGTTGCCGAACCATAGCACGCCGCCCACATAGTCGGGCAGCCACGAGCGCATCTGTGCCACATAGATGCAACTGGCCTGTTGCGTAGAGATGGGACGCTCGTTGAAATACTTCTTGCCGTCCACCTCAAAAGTCAGTGGAGTAGGGCGGTAGGGCATTTCGTACGGTCCCATGCCGAGGTCACTCTGTATTTCCATAGGCGTACCCTCGTAGTGGTCGCGCATCATGTCCTTTACATCCTGCACGCTAAGTTTTGCCTTGGGTTGTACAGCGAGGGGGAACGGATTGTTTAGTTCTTCTCCCATAGCATACTTCAGGTAGGGCTGCATATCGATGGCTGCCCACTTGTTGAAGAAACTCCATACGCGAGCCTCACAGAAGCGTGCACCGCTGAAGTCCAGCGGATTGTAGGCGTCGGCAAAAGAAAAGTCCTTGTCCTTGCCTGTGAAATATCCCTTTTCCCGTGCGAATTTGATGACATCCTTCGCATAGAGGCAATTCTCCTTGTCCTTGAGGGGGAACTGACGGATACGGCTCTGGTTGGCATGGCCGCTGATGCAGTCATCGGGGATGCGGACAGCCACCCATACCGGAGCACCACCGCCAGGACCTTTGCCAATCATGTCCATAATCCACGCTTCGTTGGGGTCGGCGATGGTAAACGATTCGCCCTCGCTCTGATAACCATATTTCTCCACGAGGCTGGTCATGATGTTGATAGCCTGTCGTGCTGTTCGGGCGCGTTGCAGGGCAACCTGCATCAGGCTTCCGTAGTCGAACAAACCCGTAGAGTCTTCCAACTCTTCGCGACCGCCCCATGTGGTTTCCAATATAGTCAGTTGGTGCTCGTTGGTCAGTCCGATAACGGCGTATGTCGAATCTGCCTCAGGAATCTCGCCGAGGTAGTTGTTACTTTCGTAATGATACAATTTGCGCATCTCACCCTTCTGGTGCTTACCGCCCTTTTGGTAGAACAGATAGCCGTATGCGCCGTAGTCGTCGCTCGAATAGGTAACTATCACGCTACCGTCGGCACTCGCTTTCTTTCCGACAATCAAATTTGTGCAAGCATACGACTGTGTCGTAATGTAAAATGTAAAATGTAAAAACAAGATTAGGAAGCGATTCATAATTGGTTCTTTGACATTTAACATTTAACATTTGTCATCACCAACTTATCACTCCCTGCCGCCTTGAAGCTCATGTCGAGCCCCTTCACGGAATGCGTAAGGGCACCAAAGGAAATGAAATCCACACCAGCCTTGGCATAGGGAATCATCGTGTCGAAAGTAATGCCGCCGCTACTCTCCGTCTCGGCTCTGCCAGCCACAATCTTCACGGCCTTTGCCGTATCTTCGGGCGTGAAGTTGTCGAACATGATGCGGTCGCAACCTTCTGCCAGCGCCTCGTCCAGTTCCTTGAAGTTCCTGACCTCGCACTCAATCTTCAGGTTCTTGCCCTTCTCCTTACAATAGGCCTTGGCACGCGAGATAGCGTTATGTACGCCACCGCAGAAGTCGATGTGGTTGTCCTTCAGCAGAATCATATAGAACAGGCCGATGCGGTGGTTCATGCCGCCGCCAATCTTCACGGCCTCCTTCTCCAACATACGCATGCCCGGTGTAGTCTTGCGAGTGTCGAGCACCCGTGTCTTGGTGCCGGCATCAATCAATGCCTGCTGGGATTTGTGCATCATTGTGGCGATGCCCGACATGCGCTGCAGGATGTTCAGCATCAGGCGCTCCGTCTGTAGTAGGCTTT
>JAGCYD010000080.1 GCA_017960985.1 Bacteroidaceae bacterium | reverse complement strand
GAGTTGAGGGCATTGGTGGCGCTGAAGCCAGAAGTG
Organism: Bacteroidaceae bacterium; assembly: GCA_017960985.1. Taxonomy (GTDB): domain Bacteria; phylum Bacteroidota; class Bacteroidia; order Bacteroidales; family Bacteroidaceae; genus Physcousia. The sequence continues at coordinate 127,794 of JAGCYD010000080.1, read as the reverse complement.
CCGTTGCCGCTCTCGGTCAGGTACATGCCAGTGGCCAGCATCGTCACGGCCACCTTGCCGCGCTCTTCGGCGCTCATCGTGGCGAGTTGGTTGGAAATAGTGATGTCGGAGGGTGCCTCGAGGGTGAACTCCAATCCCATGTTCTCTAAGGTCTGCGATATGGTGAGCCCGACATCGAAGTTCACGCTGCGCGGTACATTGTTCTCATAGACGGTGGTTTTGACACGCTCGGAGGCACTGATGTTGAGTCTTGGATTCATCATGTCGCCCGTGAACTCGACATAACTGCCGTTGGCGATGGTGAAGTTCTTCAGGGCCACAATCATCAGGGAGTAGTTCATCAAGCCGTTTACAATCGTGTAGCGGCCGTAGAGGTGTGTGCCGTCTTGTGTGGAATAGGTCATCGTGAGGTCGCCACCGCCTTCGAGGTCGATATGGTTGGTACCGTCGGTGCTCAGTAGGCAATGTACCTGTGCTGCCTGTTCGATGCCGATGTTGAGGGTTATGTCGATATTCTGTGGGGCGGTCTTTATGGTTTCCACCGTCGTGGTGTCGGAGAAATCGACGAAGGTAACGAGGTCGGCCAGTTGGTCTTCGACCGTCAGCGGCGAATCGGTGAGCACATAGGTGACATTGGTGTTGCCCAGTACGGCAAGTTTACCGCGTAGTTGCATGTCGTTGAGTGTTCCGGTGAGCATGGCGCCAATATCTACATACACCTTGCCGTAGGCGACTGCCTTCGGGGTCTTGGGCGAGTTGATGAGTTCGAAGTCGCGGGCAAACAGACGAAGGTTCAGTGCAATACGCTCGGGATGGCGGAAGTCGATGGTGCCGTCGAGTACCAACGGATTCTTGCCCGTGCTGTAGGCTTCGATGCGCTTGAGGTCGAGATAACTGTTCACGATGCGGATAGTATCGTCGGGGAAGCGCAGGTGAAGACTGTACATGTCGCTGTTGATGTGCATGGAGTCGGTGATGATGCTGCCGTTGAGCACGGGAGCGGAAACAGGACCTGTGACATCGAGGTTGCCTGCCACATAGCCCGTCAGCCCTGCTGTCTGGTCGGGGATGAAACCATTGGCCAGTTCGAGCGGCAGACGGTTGAGGGTGGCTCCAGCATCGATTGAGCCACCGTTTTCGGGATTGTATGTTCCGGCAAGCATCAGCACTTCGTTGCCGTTCTGACTGACGATGCCATCGACATAATGGGTACCGTCAGTATTGGGCAGATAGACGGCATTGAGACCGATGTCGCCCATGCTGACACCCTCGTAGGCAAGGCTGTTTATGTTGGCGTCAATCAGTACGCTCATGGAGTTCTCGTCCTGTACAAGGTGGAAGTCGCCCTTCAGTACGCCATTGATGTCGGGCATGTAGGGAATGACAGCACTGAGTTCGCCGAGGTTGAAGTCGTGTACGGAGAGGGTGATATCCTGTAGGGCATCCTCGTTGGGGGTGGAGTAGAGTTGGAATCCCGTACCGTCGTCGGCCAGCAAGTCCACATTGGCCTCGATGTGGCGGTCGTCGCGGAGATAGATGAAGTTGTCGTCGTTCAGTGTGAAGCCACGATAGGCAATGGTGGGATGGAGCGGGTGCAGGTGGAGACGGTAACCGTCGTCCTCGATGGCGAGTTGTGCACCTAAGTCCACGCCTTTCTGGCCGTTGGCATCGAAGAAGTTGATGGTGGCATTGGCACCTATCGGCGTGAGCTCGGCAGCGAGGTTGGATTCGAATACGACCTGCTTGTTCTTGGGGCCATTCTTCACCATCGCGCCGAGGCGTACGACATCGGTGCTGTCCTGATAGATGTTCCACTGGATGGTGTCGAGCAGTACGGCACCTGTATTCAGCCCATGGACATAACCCTTGCCGTTCAGACCCATAGTCGGGTCGCTGTCGAGGGTGAGGAACAACCGTTCGTAACTATACCCTAAGGTAGCCAGTGACCTGCCGACGGGGTTGTTCCTGCCGCTTTTCATGTGCAGGGAGAGTTGGGGCAGAAGACTCTTCAGCGTGTCTTGTGCCAGATGGTGTACGGCGAGTTGCCGCTTTACTTCGGTAGAGAGCAGGTCGGCCTTGGTGAGAATCTGGTCAAGTCCTTCGTGCGAGATGAGTCGCATTTCGAGGTCGCCAGCCGTGGCTTCGGCGAAGATGGTGTCGGGAGACATGAGCAGGTCGAGGTCCACATCGAGCGGATAGTAAACCGTATCGCGGAGTGCCAGTTCTACGGCTTTGATGCTACCCTTGAGTTGGTGTGTGTCTTCGAGGTTGCTGTTCCCATCCATCTGCAACAACATGGAGGCGCGCAACGGTTGCTGGGTAAGACCAAGCGAATAGAGGTCAATGCGGCTTAGGGAAAGACTGAAATTGGTGTAGGTTACCTTCTTGTCGAGTTTCAGTTCGGCACAGGCATCGGCCCGCAGAATATCGTTGTTGCTGTAGAGGTTCACCTGTCCGTCGCCGTTGTTGAGGTCGGCAGTGAGGTGTATATCATCAAGATTGTTCTTGCCGTATTGCAGATGCTCGATTCTGGCGTCGGCCTTAGCGCGGGCATTGCGGGAAAGGAGGTCGGTACCTCTGCCGTTTGCCGTTGCACGGGCGGTTAGCGTGTAGAGTGAATCCTTGGGTAGGAAATTGTGGAGGTTCAGATTCCGAATGTCGAGGTTGGCATTATAGGCTTCCGTTCTTCCGTTGAAGTCACCTTTCAATCGCGCTGTTCCCTGTCCCTGATGCAATAGGAGGTTGGCCGAATATTGCTCGTTGTGCATACTGGTGGTACCCGTCAGGTGCATCTGCGGCAAGCGAACGGAGTTACCTAATCCTATCAATTGCTTGACGGGATTCAGGTCGTAGGTTTGTATGTCCCAATTTAAGTCTGCCCCCATTTGGTCGGGGTTCAGTACCTGAGTGATGTCACCCTGTGTCTGGGCATCTATCATGGGGGATGACATCAGGCGGCAATGTCCGATGTGGAGGCTGTCGATATTGCCCTGCACCTGGGCGGCGAGTGAGACGGGTTCGTCGGGGATGAGGCGTTTCTGCTCTTTCGACAGGTAGGGGGCGGCAAAAGTCAGAATGTCGGACTTACCCAATGAGGCATTAAGGTCTATGTCCATTTTGCCGCCTTCGTTGGGTGAAAGTGATGCCCAGTCGAGGAAGACTTTTGCACCGATATCGCTGTACGGGGTTGTAAGCCGAAAGTCGGGTAACTGGATTCGGTTGTCATCCAGGGTCACATGACTTGTGAGCGAAGATATTTCGATGCCGCCTTGCTCTATACCCTGACATTGGGTGAGGTGCATGCTGAGTTCGTTCTTCGGTTGGTTGTAATAGAAATCCTCTATGCCCAACTTGATATCGTTCAGCGAAATGTGGTTGTAGTCGAAGCCCTCGGTGTCGGGTTCGTAGGTGAGGTCGTAGGAAACGGAGTCTGCATCCAACTGGATGTGCTTAACCTTGTAGATGCTTTCTTCCAAGTTGATGTCACCGCCTTTGACCAATAGGTCGCGAACACCAGCCTTGACGCACATGGAATCCCTGACGGTGTGGAAAGCAACCCTTGTGTCGTGTGCCTCGATGCCGCAGACATTGATGTTCCAGGGGATAGGCGCACTCTCTGTGGTGTCGATGACGGTCGTGTCGCGTAAGGCAATGTCGATGTCACAACTGTCGAGTACGCCCGTTGTCAGGTTTACGGTGTGTTTCTTGAGGGAAATGTCGTCGGCATTCAGGTGGAAATTGCCCAGTCGCCCTTGTATGACGAGTGTGGCGATAAGGTCCTGGGTATTTACCGTGCCGTTGTTGATGTCAAGCGCCTCAACGCCAAGCCGTCCCGTCAGTATCGGGGTGAAGTCGAGATCAACGACAACATGCTCTACGGCAAGCAGGGTATCGGGATTAGTGACAGAAAGATGTTGCAAGTCGAGGTCGAGGAGAGGTGACAGGCGAAGGCGTTCCAGACGGATAGTCATACCTGTCTTTTCCGATGCATAGGCAGCCACTTTTCTTACTGCCCAATTCTGCACGGGGGGGATATAGAGAAGGACTGTGAGGATGAGAATCAATGCCACAGGGGTGAGGGCAAGTCCTGCAATCCAAAAGCCTATTTTCTTCATCTATTGCGGTTTTACCGCAAAGGAAAGAAAAAAATGCCACTTAACCGCCTATTTTGTATCCTTTTTTTACTTACCTGGCGAAAAAGGTCCTTAAGAAGATTGCAGACCCTGGCTAATGGCGCGCCAAAGATTGTCATCGGGAACAGGAGCGGTAATGTCAATCATTTCGTGTGAAACGGGGTGCTCGAAGGAAATTCGTCGTGCATGGAGTGATATGCTGCCGTCTGCGTTACTGCGCGGAGCACCATATTTCAGGTCACCCTTGATGGGACAACCGATTTTTGCCAATTGGCAGCGTATTTGGTGGTGACGACCCGTATGGAGGTTTATCTCCAACAACCAGTATCGTTCGGTACAGGCTATGACGCGATAGTCGAGAATGGCTTTCTTTGCGTTGGGCACTTCACGGTCGTAGGCCCGTGCCATGTTCTTTTTAGTGTCGCGGGTAAGCCAGTGTGTCAGCGTGTCCTCCTCTTTGGGCGGTTGGTTGGCTACAATTGCCCAATAGGTCTTGTGGACCTCGTGGGTGCGGAACATTTCCGACAATCGTGTTAGGGCTTTACTGGTGCGGGCGAAAAGTGTAACGCCACTGACGGGGCGGTCGAGCCGATGAACTACGCCCAAGAAGACCTGACCGGGTTTGTTGTATCGTTCCTTTATATACAATTTCACCGTCTCTGAGAGAGGTGTGTCTCCGGTTTTGTCGCCTTGTACGATTTCGCCGGCTCTCTTAGAGACGATGATAATGTGGTTATCCTCGTAGAGGACAGAATCCTCAATGCTCAATCTTTACCTTTTTTACATGTTCATACCGCCATCAACCTGTATGACTTGTCCGCTAACATACGAACTGAGGTCGCTGGCGAGATAAAGTGCCGTGTTGGCAATGTCCTCGGTCTGTCCGCCTCGACGAAGGGGAATCTTTTTCTTCCATTCTTCGCGGACATTGTCGGGTAGGGCTGCAGTCATGGCTGTCTCGATGAAACCGGGGGCTATGGCGTTGGCGCGTATGCCCTTAGGTCCCATTTCCTGCGCCACACTCTTGGCGAGTGCGATAAGCCCTGCCTTAGAGGCGGCATAGTTGGCTTGTCCGGCATTGCCGTGCACACCTACTACACTTGCCATATTGATGATAGAACCACCGCGCTGACGCATCATGATGGGAACGCAGGCGTGGATAAAATTGAAGGCGGATTTGAGATTGACGGCAATTACAGCGTCCCACTGTGCTTCGCTCATGCGCAACATCAATCCGTCTTTAGTGATGCCAGCATTGTTTACCAGAATGTCGATGGCGCCGAATTCTTCCTTGATGCTATTTACTACTTCCTCGGTTTGTGCAAAATCTGCGGCATTCGATGCATAACTTTTGGCTTTTACTCCCAATGCGGCAATTTCATTCTCTGTATCCTTGTTTATCTCGAGGTCGGTAAAGGCAATGTTAGCCCCTTCGGCTGCAAACTTTAAGGCAATGGCCTTGCCGATTCCTCGTGCCGCACCTGTGATAAGCGCGGTCTTTCCCTGTAGTAATCCCATAATATAATTAAAGTGTTGTTAATAAGTCCTTTTCGTCGGGTCGCTCTATTTTTGCCATCGCACGGTGTATAACCTGTTGCACGATGGGGCGACTGGCACTGATACTTGTGCCCAAACGACCATAAATGTACGGAACCTCAAGACCTTTGATGCAATAGTGAATGATGTCCACCGACATTCGGATATTCTTGACATCGAACTTTCCTTGTCGGATACCTTGCGTGATGATTTGGGTGATGATGTTGACTTCGGTTTGGTCAAACTTTTTGCGCACCCGCTCCACGAGCCAGATGTTGCGGAAGAAGGCAGCGCGCAGGTTTCCGTTGCGTATGACGGCTTCCTTGATAAGACTCAGGTGTGTGTAGATGAGCTGTACAAGTTTTTCTTCCGGTTCAAGTCCCTTGGTCGCTACAGTCTTCAGGCGGTGACTCATGCGTTCCATTTCCTGTTCAACTACGGCGTAGAAAATCTCATCCTTGCTCTTGAAGTAGGTGTAAAGTGTCCGTCGCCCTTTTTCGGAAGCGGTGGCGATGTCGTTCATCGTGGTGTTGTCGAAACCATTCTTGGCAAACAGTTGCCGTGCAACATCCAATAGCTTTTCTTTGGTCTTTGGTACGCTCATAACTGCACAAAGGTAGTAAAAAGTGTGCAATGGAGCAAGATAAATTCGGTTAATATCTGTTTTTGATGGTTTTTTCTTACCGAAATGTTTGTGCGTACCATATTTTCTGCTTACCTTTGCACCCGCAATGGACGAAACAGCATGAGATGAGCCAAGGAACTTGTTCGTATGGCCAAGTTGTGACGGACAAAGATAAAAATAGAACATCGCGGAGTGGAGCAGTTGGTAGCTCGCCAGGCTCATAACCTGGAGGTCGCCCGTTCGAGTCGGACCTCCGCAACAAAATAAAAGCAGGAACATCTTTTGGTGTTCCTGCTTTTGTCATTTATAATGTATTACTTATCCGACCAATGCTTTGGTGTCTAAGGCAATCATCAGTTCCTCGTCAGTAGGGATGACACAAACGGTTACCTTACTATCATCGGTAGATATAACGGCTTCTGTAGCGCGACAGGCGCGATTCTTGGTAACATCTACTTTCACACCCATAAACTCCAATCCGTTAGTGGCACCTTCGCGTACCTCCCACTGGTTTTCACCGGCTCCGCCTGTGAACAGGATGACATCTACGCCTCCCATGGCAGCAGCATACTCTCCAATATATTTCTTGATGCGGTAGGTGTACATTTCCTTGGCCAGTCGTGCACGGTCGTTTCCGTTAGCAATGCCTGCAAGAATGTCGCGGAAATCACTACTACCTCCACTTACGCCAGCCAATCCACTTTGTTTATTCAATAGGTTAGAAATGCCCTTGGTGTCAAGTCCCAACTTATCCATAATAAAAGTTACGGCGCCAGCGTCTATGTCGCCTGAGCGTGTACCCATGATTAGGCCTTCGAGTGGTGTGAGCCCCATTGAGGTGTCCACGCATTTACCATTCTTGATGGCTGCTATGCTTGCTCCATTTCCAATATGACAAGTAATGATACGACTATTCTCGGCTTTGATTCCCAAATATTCACATACGCGCTGACTTACATAGCGATGGCTTGTTCCATGGAAACCATAGCGGCGAACACCATATTCCTTGTATAGTTCATAAGGCAATGCATACATATAGGCGTAGTCGGGCATAGTCTGGTGGAATGCCGTGTCGAACACACCTACTTGTGGAAGATTAGGCAATAGGGCACTGACAGCATTTACACCTTTGATGTTTGCCGGGTTATGAAGTGGCGCGAGGTCGTTACAAGCAGCAAAGGCTTTCATTACCTCTGGTGTCAGTAGAACACTCTTATTAAACTTCTCTCCACCATGTACCATACGATGGCCGACGGCTCCTAACTCCTCAAGGCTTCCCAAAACGGCATGAGGTCCAGAGGTAAGCACCTCAAAGATAAACTGCACACCGGCAGTGTGTTCCTCAATGGGACGGTCAATCTGGTGCTTTTCTCCGTTTAACTTAAACTTGATGAACGAGTCGGGTAATCCAATCTTTTCAATGCCACCACTTGTGATGACGCTCTGGTCATCCATGTTGTATAGGGCATACTTAATACTACTGCTTCCGCAGTTCAAAACTAATATCTTCATGTTAATTTTCAGTCTTTAATCTTTAATCTATTTTGCATCCATTGCCTGACAAGCCGTGATGGCCACCATCTTATAGATATCATCAACGGAACATCCACGGCTCAGGTCGTTTACGGGGCGTGCGATGCCTTGGAGTATAGGCCCCAGTGCTGATGCGTTGCCAAGTCGTTCGACCATCTTGTAGCAAATATTGCCAACTTCGAGATTAGGCACGACAAGCACATTTGCCTTTCCAGCAATCTCACTTCCTGGTGCTTTCTTCTGTCCTACGCTTGGTACGAGAGCGGCGTCTGCCTGTAATTCTCCGTCAAGTTTGATATCGGGGGCAAGTTCCTTAGCCAGTCTAGTGGCTTCTACGACTTTGTCAATCACTTCGTGCTTAGCACTCCCTTTTGTGGAGAAAGAAAGCATGGCCACGCGAGGTTCGGCGAATCCAGCTACGCTTCTGGCGGTTTGAGCCGTGCAGACGGCTATTTGTGCCAATTGTGAGGCATCTGGCATAGGAGTGACGGCAACATCGCCCATAACGATCACACCATTCTCTCCATACTGAGGTGCTTGGGTAATGAGCAACATGGCTCCGCTAACGCAATTGATGCCTGGTGCACACTTGATGATTTGCAGGGCAGGGCGTAGCGTTTCGCCCGTTGTGCTCAATGCACCGCTGATTTGTCCGTCGGCATCACCATTCTTGATGATGAGGCAACCAAAATACAAGGGGTCGAGAACTTTCTTCTGAGCCTCTTCTTCTGTCATACCTTTGTTTTTGCGGAGTTCATAGAGCAGATTTGCATATTCGGGCGTTTTCTCGCTTGTGGCGGGATCTATGATGGTTGCCTTTTCAATGTGCTTCAACCCTAACTCTTGGGCTTTCTTTGCAATTTCATCGGGATTCCCGATAAGGATGATGTCGGCGATGTCGTCGGCAAGTGAACGGTCGGCAGCAGTCAGCGTGCGCTCTTCCAAAGATTCGGGGAGTACAATACGCTGTTTGTTGGCTTTGGCGCGTTCGATGATGCTTGTAATTAAATCCATGTGTATGGTGTATGTTAATTAAGTTTATAAAGTATAATCAGAATCTTCCTTTCATCAGTATGGTTTCCAGATCTTCTGCCGAAAGGTGGCTACGGAATTGGTCGTTGTGTGCTGCTGTGATATTTCCCGTCTCTTCGCTGACGATAATGGACAGTGCATCGGTTTCACTCGTGATGCCTTTGCCCGCACGATGACGAAGACCAAACTCTTTAGGTATGTCCAAATCGTGTGAGATAGGTAGAATGCATGATGCTGCGGCTATCTTGTTTTCTGAGATTATCATGGCGCCGTCGTGCAGAGGGCTGTTCTTGAAGAATATGTTTTCAATAAGCCGTTGGGTGATTCGTGCATCTATTGTTTCTCCCGAACGGATATAATCGGTCAAGGGAATGTCATTTTCGATGACGATAAGGGCACCAATCCTCTGCTTACTCATGTTAATGCATGCCATGACGATGGGAAAGATAACTTCGCGGTCATAGCGGTATTCTTCGTTGATGCTATTCCCCTTGTCGTTACGGAAGAAGCGTATCAGTCGGTTGGCTTTCTCGTGCGCTCCTAAGTCGTAAAAGAAATGCCGTATTTCTTCCTGAAAAAGGATAATGAGTGCGATGGCTCCGACGCTTACCAACTGGTTTAATATGCTGCCCAGCAGTTTCATGCCGACAATCTTTGAGATGACAATCCAAAAGATGATGAATATCAAAACGCCATAAAAAAGATTGACGGAGCGGGAACGCTTCATCACCTTGTAGCAATAATAAAGGATGATGGCTACAAGCAGTATGTCGATAAAGTCCTTTAAACCGAAATCGAAGAACATTTGTGTAGTATTTTAATGACTTCCATACATGCCTTGACATCGTGCACCCGTAAAATGGATGCTCCTTTTTCGATAGCCAATGTGTGTAGTATTGTGGTTCCGTTCAGAGCCTCCTGAGGTGTACAACCAAGCACTCGCTGAATCATGCTTTTGCGTGACACGCCTACCAGAACGGGTAGATTGAAACTCTGGAATGCCTCGAGGCTGTTCATTACCTTGTAGTTGTCTTCTAACGATTTTCCAAAGCCAAAGCCTGGGTCGAGTATGATGTCCTTTTGTCCAAGTGTTCGTAGTTCGGCGACTTGTTTGGAAAGGCGTTTCAGCATTTCTGGCACAATGCTTTCTTTTGCTGGTTCTGCATAGGACAGAATGTAAGGAAGTTCCATCCTTGCCACCAGAGGGAACATGTCGGGGTCTATTCCTCCCGAAACATCGTTGATGATAACAGCCCCGTATTCTTCAGCACATTGTTTTGCAATGCTGGCACGGAAAGTGTCGATGGAGACAATGGCATTTGGGGCTTCCCTGCGCACAATCTTCAGCGCATATTGCAGTCGTTTGAGTTCTTCCTCTTCGGACACTTCCGTAGCTCCCGGTCGTGTACTATATCCACCGATATCTACAATGCTTCCTCCTTCGTCCACGATTTGCTGTACACGCTGGACAATTTCTGCCTCTGTCTGCTTTCGGCTATCGCTGAAAAACGAGTCGGGAGTAATGTTCAGTATGCCCATAACAATTGGCTGAGACAACACTAAAAGTTGGCCGCCAATGTTTAGAAAATATGACTCGGAATTTAACATTTTGCAATGTGGGCATGACAATTATGCACAAAGTTAGGGAATAATCTCCAAATGCGGAAATGAATGGGACAGATTTTAGTGCTGAAATCGCTTGTTCGCGAAGAATTTGTAGGGAAAGTTTTAAAAAACAATGTGTTTTCATTACCTTTGCGGGGAATTATTAAGATGCTGGAAAAATATGGATATAGCAAAGCTATATGAAATATACAAAAAACACCCTGTAGTGACGACAGACAGCCGTCGTTGTCCTAAGGGTGCCATCTTCTTTGCACTCAAGGGTGAAAACTTCGACGGCAATCAGTATGCTGCCAAGGCATTGGACGAAGGCTGCTCGGTTGCAGTGGTGGATAATCAGGCGGTTGCTGTTGACGAAAGATATGAACTTGTACCCGATGTGTTGTCTGCCTTGCAGCAGTTGGCACATTATCATCGTGAACAATTAAAGGATAAGATGGTTATCCAGATTACGGGGACGAACGGCAAGACAACGACAAAGGAACTGGTATCAGCCGTGCTCTTGACAATAGCACCCGTTCAGTGGACACAAGGAAATCTGAATAATCATATAGGTGTTCCTCTTACTTTGTTGACCTTGCACGACGACGGAGGTTTCGGTGTGGTTGAAACGGGAGCGAATCATCTAGGCGAGATAGCGCAGTTGTGTGAGATTGTAAATCCAGATATGGGCTTGATAACGAATGTTGGGCGCGCTCATCTTGCAGGTTTTGGTTCTTTCGAGGGGGTGAAGCGAACGAAAGGTGAACTCTATGAATACATCCGTACCCATCATCGTATCGGAATCTTTCTCAATGCCTCATCGGAAGACCTTGTGCAGATGGCTGGCGACCTGCCAGCTGTTCGCTATGGGTTGACGGGAACTCCAGATGTTGAAGTTTGGGGCGAGGTGATGGAGTGCAATCCTTTTGTTAAATTCCGCTATCGTCAGGAACATGTGGGCTGGCAAGTCGTACAAACACACCTTATCGGAAGTTACAACATACACAATCTGATGGCAGCCGTGGCTGTTGGTATTCAGTTTGGGGCTTCTTTTAGCCAAATCAGTCAAGCGTTGGCGGACTATAAGCCAACGAACAACCGGTCGGAGTTCCGTGACACAGGCAAGAATAGTTTAGTTATAGATGCCTACAATGCTAATCCGACTTCGATGGCAGCAGCGTTGGAGAACTTTGGCAATATTCGTGCTGACCATAAGATGGTGATTCTTGGCGATATGTTTGAACTGGGAGAGGAAAGTGTGGAGGAGCATCAGAAAGTGATAGAAAAATTACAAGGCATGAATGTTGAACAGGTATGGCTGATCGGAGAAAATTTCGCCCACGCAAAACATACATTCCGCTCGTTCGCCAATGTGGAAGAAGTTAAGGAAGAACTGAACGCACATCCCCTTGTGGGATATACCATACTGATTAAGGGGAGTAACGGGACGAAACTGTTCCAACTGCCCGAGAAACTATGAAAACAAGATTATAAACCTAATAATGAAGAAAAAATGAAGAGATTTTTTACTGTGACCTTGTTGCTGTTGATGTTGGCACAGGTCGGAATAGCACAGCGCTATGTTGATAGCATTGACCGAGGGCTGGTGGTCATACCTGCCAATGCAAACGGCGGTAATAGTTCGGGCAACTTTATTAGTTGGCGCGTACTTGGCGAGGAATACTACGATGTGACTTACAATCTTTACGCTAATGGTTCAAAGATAGCGTCGAATCTGAATGTGTCCAATTATATTCATACTGGCGGAAACTCTGGAACCAAGTATCAAGTGGCTCCTGTTGTTCGTGGTGAAGAAAAAGACAAATGCGACTATGTGACATGTTGGACCGGCGGCTGCCTACAGATTCCCGTGCAGCCTATTACGGGCCGCGATGGTACGGATGTAACATCCAACTATACCATTAATGATATTGCAATTGGCGACTTGACAGGTGATGGAGTTGTTGAATTTATAGCCAAACGCCCTTGTGGCTTGGCTGCCGATGTATCGCAGAGTAATTGCTTTCATGTGCTGGATGCTTACGATCGTTTTGGCAATCGTCTATGGTGGATAGATTTAGGACCCAATATGCTTTCTGGTGCTGACGAACAATGGGACTGTGTATGTTATGACTGGGACCAGGACGGCAAGGCGGAAGTGTTGCTGCGTGGTCAGGACAACATGATTATTCATCATGCAGACGGTACGACTACTACGATAGGCTCTACCACAGTGGATACCCGTTGGAGTGGAATCGAATATACTAGTTCTGGTAACGAATACCTGCTCTATCTTGAGGGCGCCACAGGTAAGCCCTATCAGATAGGTCCTACAAGCCACCCCGATTATATTGATTACCCTAATCCTCGTGGAGAGGATAGTGACTGGGGCTCTGGTATTGTTGGACATCGCAGTACAAAACATTATTTTGGTGCACCCTATCTGGATGGCCGTAAGCCCAGTATCTTCCTCGGTCGTGGATGTTATACGAAGCATCTAATGAAGGCTTTTGATGTGAATCCCACTACCCATAAGCTTACACAACGATGGGCCTGGGAATGTTCTACGGGCGGTATCTGGTTTGGACAAGGATTTCATAATTTCCAGATAGCCGATGTCGATTGGGACGGTCGTGACGAAATCATGTTTGGTTCGATGGTGATAGACGATAATGGTAAGGGCTTGAGTTCGTCAGGACTTGGACATGGCGATGCGCAACATTGCTCCGACCTCGATCCCTATCGTCATGGACAGGAACAATACACTTGTAATGAGACTTCACCAAATTGTAGTTATCGCAATGCAACGACTTCAAAAACTTATTATCGCAGCGTGGGTTCAGCCGACGATGGTCGTGCGTTGATGGCGAACTTTACGAATGACTACCCAGGTAGTGTTGGTAGAACAGTGAACACGGGATGGGTCAGTTCATGTTCTGACAAGATTATCGACGGATTGGATTTGATTTCTTGGGGCGACTTGAACCAGCGTATATATTGGGATGGTGACCTTTGTGATGAATATTTCGACAGTCCTGGAACTGAAGGCTATGGTGCGATTTATAAGCCTGCCACCAATTCAGCTCCTGGTGCGCGATGGAACTTCCAAGACTCGAAATGCAACAACTGGTCGAAGAACAATCCTGGTGGTATAGCAGATATCTATGGCGATTGGCGTGAAGAACTTATCATGCGTAAATCGGACAATACGGCAATACTTATCTATACAACGGGTGTACCTACAAGTTATCGTTTGCCGACCCTTTGGCACGACCACCAGTATCGCAATGCGATGGTATGGCAGTCGATGGGTTACAACCAACCTCCTCATAAGAGTTACTTCTTGGGTGAAATGGAGGGTATCACAGTGGCTCCTCCACCACTCATCATGACGGGACGCACGGAGGTTGAGAATAATGGTACTATCACGACTACTGACGACCATCTTTTGGTATGTAAGACGAGCAATACAAACATTACCATTGAAGACGGCGCGAGTCCTTATATGGTTACTTTTAATGTTCCCAGTTGGGTGAAGGGTAACGCGGGAAATAATGCGACGACAAACCCTGCAATTACTTATACCTATTATAAGTGTACAGTGACAGGCGGAGCCTTGACGGGTGCTACTCGTGTGGTAAAACAGGGAGATGGTATTCTGTCGTTGCCGAAGGTTGATATGACTTATACGGGCGAGACAAACATTTGGGCTGGTACGCTGAACTTTGATGGTACATTGAGAAATAGTCCCCTTTGGCTCAACCGCTTCGCTGAACTGAATTCTGATGGTGGAGAGTTCCTTAGTATTAAGGCTGACTATGCTTCCATTATCCGTCCGGGTGGTGCCAACAATCGGGGAAGTATTACCGCGGAAACACTCACCTTGGGCTTCGGCTCTCGTTTGCAACTTGATTTATACAGTGAGGGACTGGCGTGTGACCAAATAAACACAAATAGCATTGTTGTAGAGACTAAGTCTGGCGAAGCATGGGAGAAATATGGTCCTCAGTATATCACTCCGGTCATAGAGGTAATTCCTCACATGGCTACAGGTGAGAGTATCCTTGCTGTGGGCGACTATGTTTTGGGTGATGCCAATCTTGTCACAGGCAACCTTTCGGACATAAAGATTGAAGGTATTAGTGGAGAGAAGACCGAATTGAAGGTGGTCGGCGGTAAACTTATCCTTTCTGTGATAGGCGTGCGCGGCCCATCTACCGTTTATTGGACAGGCTCAGAAAGCACGACTTGGGACTATGCTACAGCCGTAAACTTTGACAATGCGGGTGTGGCCGATTTCTTCGTTAGTGGTGATGATGTCGTGTTCGACGATGCTGCCTCCAAATATACCATATCCCTAAAGGGTGACCTTGACCCTTCAAGCGTGACGGTAAATAGTTCAAAGAGCTACACTTTCAGTGGAATGGGTTCCCTTGTCGGCGATGTTTCTTTAGTAAAGGCAGGTACAGGTTCGCTGATTTTGAGCACAGAGAATACCTACACTGGTCCCACGCTGATTAGTGGTGGCACATTGAGTGTAAGTAGCCTAAGTAATGAGAATCTGGCTAAGGGAAATCTTGGCGCGGTTAGTACGGCCACAGATCATATTATTATTGAGAATGGTGCAACTCTGCAAACTACATCGGCTGTCACGATGGGTACGCCTATCCGTTTCCGTACAGAAAAGGGCGGTGTGATACAGAATTCGTCCGACTTCAATATGAACCAGTCTTTCTATGGCACACGCCTTACAAAGAAAGGCAATGGATGGATGACGCTTTATGCCAATAATAGCTCGTTGGATACTCTTTGTGTCAGTGCAGGAACCATGAATGTGGCTTGGGCTTGTACCACGCCGGCCAAGGTGCTTGAGCTTCAAGGTGGTAGCGTAGTGTTGGCTAATAGTTCCAGTATACCTATTTATGTACCCAAGGGAAAGACTACGACGGTGACAATGTCTTATGATCGTGGTTCTTATTCCAATCGACTGACAGGTGAAGGTACGGTGTCGATATCTTATCCGTTTGTAGTTGGTAGTGGTTGGTATGCTGACCGTTGTCATGTTACGGGTAATTGGGCTGATTTTGAGGGAACGGTTAAGCCCGTCAGTGGAGTCGCAGCCGATGGCCGTTTCTGTTTGAATAGCGAGACAGGTCTGCCCAAGGGGAAAATGGACATTGCCAGTGGCGTGATTGTGCAGAATACGGGAAAGACCTATGTCATCGGACAGGTTACGGGTAAGGGAGCCCTCGGAGGTGTATGTACCCTAGGCGGCTCTGCAGGTTCGTCTAACCAATGGCAAGTAGGTAACGAAGGAAACTTTACATTCGAGGGTACAATAACCGGTGGAAGTACTTCTTTTGTTAAGATAGGAACGGGTAAAATGACTTTCAAGGGCTCGGGCGATTTTACGGGTACTGCCAAGGTAAATGCAGGTGAACTTTGTCTGAATAGCACTGCTGATACGCCGATGCTCGGAACGGGTGCGTTGACCGTGGCCAATGGCGCATTGTTGAGTGGAACGGGAACACTGGGGAATACGACGACCGTGAACAAGGGAGGTATACTTCGCAGTGGAATCTCAGAGACTTCTGCGACAGGAGACTTGAGTTTCAGTGGTAAGAATGTTACCATAACCGGTACGATTCAGACTTATCTGACCTATGCCCGAAACATAGCGAAGTGCAGTGTGTTCTCCGAAATTGGCACATTAAAACTTAATGGTACATTTGTGTTGGCTGGTTCAGCGGGCCTTGCTTTGCCAGTGGGTACAGAGATACAAGTGTTTGATGCTTCAAAGATAACACTGGGTGCCAATCTGGTTCTCGACCTATGTGAACCCAATGCGGCATTAGGCCTTACTTGGGATACCAGTCGTCTGACTGAAGGCATTCTGGTAGTAGGACCTGCCCCTGACGGTATCATGAGCCTTCGTTCCGATGAACTTCGTTCTGCTGAGATTTATACGCTTAGTGGTATGAGGGTTAATGGTCGTCCACGGTATGCTGGTGTCTATGTCGTTGATGGCAAGAAGATGTTGCTGAAGTAATTAATAGCATGAAACGGATATTTCTATTTTTGTCGTGCATCGCAATAGGTACGAGTCTTTTTGCTCAGACTCCTATTGAAAAGTCACCGACCTCTACGCCCACGCTGATATCGCCGTACTATTTCGGCCCGAACGCCTTTGCCGTACCCGATATGTTGGACGGCAGGGTGTCCGGTGATATGCGCATAGAATTGGCGGGCGACTATTTCAAGGGCAACCGTGGAGACCATACGGCAGATGCAGCACTGAAATTGAATATCCCTTTATGGACAGACAGGGCCAATATATCCATTTGGATGCCCGTGCAAGAGTGGTATCGTAATACGGACAGAAACATGGCTGTATGTCGTGTCCCAGATGAGCGTAAGGCTGAGGCTAAAAAAGGACATTTGGCTGGCGATGTGTATATCAGCATAGACATGCATTTATTGAAGGAAAAGCGTATTCGTCCAGATTGGGTGCTGCGTGCAGCACTGCGCACGGCTTCGGGTGGAGAGTATTACCATGCCCGTTACTATGATGGCCCTGGTTACTTTTTCGATACCTCATTGGCCAAGTCGTTTGCCTTAGGTAAGAACAAACGCTGGGCACACAGCCTGCGTATAGCTCTTTCGTCGGGTTTCCTTTGTTGGCAGACGGACAACGGACGGCAGAACGATGCCGTGCAGTATGGTGTAATGCTCAAGTGGGAAAACCGCCATTTTACGCTCTCCGAGTCGCTTGCTGGTTATTCGGGTTGGGAGCATAATGCCAGTAATGGTGGCAATATAGCCCACGACCGTCCTGCTGTGCTGAAGACCTATTTCGAGTATCATATCAAGTGTTTTGATATTGTCGCGGCTTATCAGTATGGTTTGCGCGACTATCCCTATCAACAGGTGCGCTTAGGTTTGGCTTATCACATTGACCTACTGAAGAAGAAACAGGATAAATGAGAAAGATACTGCTGGTAGGACTGACCCTTGCTGCTTCTTCGGTACGGGCACAGATTGCGGAGGACTCTATTAAAGCGGAGTTCTTTCGTGATTTTTACCATCAGGGACATCTGGCTCACTGGCTCGATGCTTTGAGCGACCATACGGTGTATCAGGGGCTTCATGTTGGGCAATGGGACGAGTCGGGGCAGTTGATGTTTTCCGTTGACGGCAATTCCTATCGGTGGAATCGTTATTATATCGATGGTTTTCGTGTTGATAATCGCTTTACTGCAGGCTCCACGAGTTATGTGCCGAACATGGAACATTACAATCTCAATATCGATCCGCATAGTTCGGTTCTTAGTTTCGTACTTGATACCCTCTCGCGTGATTATGCTTCCGCATCGTGGAATCGTGGTAACTTAGGTGGCATAAACAAGACTACAGAAGACATTATTCACCTTTTTCATGGTACAGGAACTGAAGGCGCTTTTGACCGCAGTACCATTCATCGCCGCCAGTATGTACGCGGTCAGGGTACTATGGATGTGGCTTACAGCCTAAAGGGGCGCAATGGCAAAAAGTTCCGCCAGCATCTTTATGCCAGTATCGGTGAACAGGAATATCCCAATTACGACCAGAATGGTTTGTTGTGGAATCAGTCCTTATATCCTGCGGATTACTATAAAGTACAGATGGACGGCCAACTTCCCTCGGGACGGTGGTTCGATAAGTTAGGCTACTATGTCAATTTCTCGGGCAAGGATAACTACGGTTCCGAATTCTATTTTAATAGGAACGAGGTTGCCCGATTGAACACTTATAGTGCATCATTGTACGGCAAACGCAAAGGCTTGACGACGGGATTGACATGGGCAACGAATGTTGTTCGGCACGATGACTTGCAGTTTTCGCGTAATATCGTGGACCAGGATGGAGAGTCGTTGGAGCCATGGATGGCCGATGGAAATACACATGAACTCGACTGGGCACTGAACTATGAGAAACCCCTGTTGCCTTGGTTGCAGTTGGTGGCCGATGGTTACAACTCATTATTGTATTTTAGCCCTTCTCAGCGCAATTTTACGAATGAAGTATATATACAGCAGATGCTGGAGTCTACTCCTACATCGCTCTATCGCTATGACTGGGAGAACCGTTCGTTTACCTCTGGCTTGTTGGAAAATAGAGTGGGGGTGGTTGCCCGTCACGACTTCTCTTCCAAGTTGTCCGTACAGGGAACATTAGGTATGACCCTTGATGGCATGATACTCCGCGACAAGACCAAGGTGTCACCGAATCTACAGGCTTCTTTTCTCCTCAACTACCATCCGACCAAATGGTTCGGAGTAGGATTGACCTTGGCGCATGACCGTATCAGTTATAATATCGAGGACATTCGTTATATGAGCAACGACTATATGAACGCGAATGTGTATTTCAGTGGTACGAATGACCTGTTCTCCACTACAGGCGGAGCCTCGCATCACTATGCTAAGCATCTGCAACAACCAGCCTATGTTACGCTGAATTTCCCCCTCTTCTTTCGCTTTGGGTGTCATGAAATAGCCCTGCTACAAACTTATAAGAAGTATTACCATGTGTGGATGACACAATTTGCTGATGGTATTGATGCAAATGGTTATTATGGGGCTGATGGTTATTACTTCCTTAATCCGATGGCGCGCAACTATGTGGTGGACTATCAGCCGACTTCCTTGATGGGTAATGGCTTTTTTACCAATACACCTTACTATCTATCGCAGACCACACGCTACACCTATCGGGGCAAGAAATTCATGTTCAGTTTTTCTTGGCAGTCGATGATGGGCGTCGGACTGTCGGCTCTTGGTAATGGCCCTGCTTCAAATAATATCGGTGTGCTCGCAGAGTCCACTGCCAATCCGAATACGCGCAGTACAATACAGAATGCCGATGCCAAGTACTCGGGTGTAGGGCGACTTGACCAAGACAAAGCGTATATCTGTCGCATTTATTTAGCATATAATGTAAACAAGCATTTTCAGTTTGGGATCAATGGGCGTTGGACTGACGGGCAGCCTTTTGTTGTATTCAATACCCTGCTTAGTGATGCTGGTGGTTATCCGCAAGTTGCCATACGGCCGGTTTGTTCGCGAGGTATAAATCCGACAGATGGGAACTTTGGCTGTCGCGAGAGTGCATTGTTTAATTTTGACCTCCATGTCCGCGCACAATGGGAACTGGCAGGCTATCCCATGAGTTTTAGCCTGTTGTGCTACAATATCTACGACTTTGGAAATGTATATAATGAGATGTGTTTTCCACAGGGTTATCGGGGAACGAACAATCGTGGTCCCAATATGACCCTAACCATACCTCGTGGACTTATCGGAACTTTAAAGATTGAGTTGTGATGAAGCGAATCTGTTTGATATTGTCGTTTTTTCTTGTCCCGTTAGTTGCAGTTGCGCAGCAGGATTCTACCCAGACGGATGACAATATGTACCGTTTCCAGCCTAAGCAACTCATAGCACCGGCCGTACTTCTTTCTTTGGGAGTATGGGGCTTGGCTGAGGATAATCCTGTGAGTTGGTTGGAGGAAAAGGCTAGAAGCGAAATGAATCCTCATTCCCATCATTGTAAGGCCGACGAGTATATCCAGTTTGTACCGACAGCGTCTCATTTGGTGCTGGGCTTCATCCCTGGTGTGAAGCATCGGAGTAACTTCCGCGACCGTGTGCTCGCTTCGGCTACAGCAAATCTGCTGATGGCAGGTATTACCAATACAGTGAAATATACCGTTCGCGAGCGTCGTCCAGATTCCTCGAAGTGCAACTCGTTCTTCTCTGGTCATACGGCTACGGCTTTCACGGGTGCCGAACTGGTACGCATCGAATATGGTTGGGGCTATGGTGCTGCTGCCTATGCTATGGCGACAAGTGTAGGCTTCCTGCGCGTCTATAACAAGCGTCATTGGGTTGGTGATGTATTGGCTGGTGCAGGCGTGGGCATTCTATGTGCCAATGCCGGTTATTGGATGCTTCCCGTATGGCATAAACTCTTTAAGATAGATAAAAAGAAAAAGAGCAAGCCGACGGTCGTCGCTGCTCCTTTCTATACTCAGGAAGAAAAGGCTGCAGGCCTTTCTTGTAGCATTCTGTTGGAGTAATTCTCTATTGTAGGATTTCTTCCAATATCCTATAGAATTCTGGGTCTTCCCCGACGGTGATGTTCAGGATTTTCCCATCTGGGTCGATGATAATCTTTGTTGGGAAGCCTTCTAATGCATACTGTTGATATAACAATTGGGCATCCTCGTCCGAAGCATAGACATTCAGCCAATTCATGTCGTAGGCATCAATAGCATCCTGCCAGTTGTCTTCTGTGTCACCGATGTCCACACTCAGAATTTCAAACTTTCCATTGTATCGCTCATAGATATCCTTCATGTCGGGAATACCTTTGATACACCACTTGCACCATGTTCCCCAGAAGTCAAGCACTACATATTGACCGCGTAGTGATGACAGCGTGAACAAAAGACCATCGGAATCGTGCAGGGTAAAGTCTGGGGCTTCACCGCCCTCATGGGCTACGGCAATTCCGTTATTGTGTCCTTTTTTCTTATCCAGATTACAGCCCGTAATTGTTACCAGAAGTACGCACAGGCAGAGAAATATCAGATTCTTTTTCATACTTTACTCCTCCTTTTACTTCCCTTTAATTCATTAATTCCCCTTAATAAACTTCGTAGCACATTCGTTGCCTTCGCTATCCTTTACTCGAGCCACATAAATACCAGGTTGCAGGCTGGCTACGCTAACACGGTCGTGCCCGTTTCCAAGGTTCAGTCCCTGGTACATCACGAGTACGCCTGCTGTGGTATAGACGCTAACCACTACATCCTGGTTTTCTTCGCTCTTAACAAGCAATTGGTTGCCGATATATGCGATGCTCATGCCGCCGTTTCGACTGCTCAGCACATCGTTGATAGCATCTTCAGGTCCGACATATTCCCAGGCCGTGGCGTAGGTGTTCAATTGGTTCGTAGCGTTAATAGTGGGTTGTGTCATCAGATACACATCTTTTCCGCCATCGGGATAACGACCTACGGTTTGGTCACCATTGTGTGCGCAATAAACAATACTGTCGGCCCAACTTTTGTCGGCAGCCATGATACGGATTACCGTACCATCCACATTGTCGAGTTTGAAGTTGGCATGCAATTCATCCTGGGTGTTTCGCTTGCTACACCAGATGACTTTGTAGCCATGGGCAGGGATGATGGTGCTGGCATGGGTACCATTAGCCGTAATCCTGTATTTGGTGGGTTTCTCGCTACGGTCTGTCATGTACATGCCTTCAAGGTCGATATCGTTGTTTGTTGTATTGTAGAGTTCCACCCAGTCGTCCTTCTTGAAGTAATCGTTCACATAGATGCTGTTCCCGGCACTTATCTCGTTGATGACAATGGGCGTGGTAACGATGTCTGCTTCCTCCTTTTCGGCATCGGTCATTTCCTCGTAGCAGGCTTCCAGTACCATATTTCCGCTGCTTGGCATTTCGTATTCCTCATCGGCACAGATGATGTTTCCTTCTGTGCTGGTCGAGGAATGGGTGAGGCTACCTTCCCAATAGATGTCGGTGCTGTTTGCAGAATTGTTGTGAATTTCCACGGCAATCACATTTGTTCCTCTTTTAAATAGTGAAGCATCCAGTGTCTGCGAGCCAGAATCTGGATTGTTTGGGGCATAACTTGTGGCAAAACTGCTGTAGGTTATGGTGCCGCTTGGCATGTTGTAGCGTCCGGCCTCTGTACCATTTACATAGATGATGTAACCATCGTCAATGATGAAGTCCAGTGTAAATACATCTTCGCTGCTTGGAGTCTCGCTCAGCGTTATAGACTTGCGGAAATAGTAAGTAGGCCGCTTGCTGTTTGTATTGCCTCCATAGTCGAGGAAGGTATTCGTATATCGGTCTCCTCCGACATAATAGCCTAAAGGAGCCTGTCCACTGTCCCATGCAGAGTCGTCATAGTTGCTTGCCGTCCAGTTTATACCGTCGAGCGAACCTTGGTCGTAGTATTTCCATTCGCTTTCAGTAGGTATCAAGGTGCTTGCATTGTTGCTGGTGCCTTCTACCAGTTTCCATCCAGTGAACTTATATCCGACAGGAGCCTGTGCCTTGAAGGTAATAGGTGCGAAGAGTTGTCCTTTGAATTTGTTCGTCGGTACGGGCAGGTCGTTTACAAGTAGTCGTGCTTCTTCAATGTTTGCGCTCAACTGTACACTCTGAGCCGTCTTCAGACTGAGGTTGAAGGGAGAATAACTCCTCATGGTGCTTATCATTGAGGTCTGACGACTGCTTGATAGGTTGCTGATGAGTGAGTTCGCCGTGCTCCACGGGTTGCTCCCACCTCCATAAACTTCGTTCCAGATTCTTTGGCTACTGTCCACACGATTGGCCAATTCGTTGATAATTTCTTCACAGCGATCGGGATCGAATACGGAACCTGCCACAAGACAGAAAGTGTCGATGAACTGCTTGCGGAAAGTGGCATTGTTTAACATGTTCAGGAAGATGGTTACCAACTCGATTTCCTTTGTAATATTTGAAACATCTTCACCGTAAAGTTTGTCAAAAGTGTAATTCTTTTTTCCGGCAAAGGTTGCAAAAGGAGAGTTTGTGGCAAAGGTACCGTCGAGGTCGAACAGGATGAAGCGGAACCTTCCGCCGTCCATGATGGGTTTGAATCCCTTAACATTATTCTGTGGCCAGTCGGTACCGCCAAGATAGAATTCTACGGCCATATAGTTGCAGAATTCATCAATGTCCACCATCCTCTTGATTTCCTCATAGGTCTCGTTGTCTGCACAATTCTTAGCCAGATTGTACCAGCGCTGCATGCTTTCGTAGGTTCCGCATTTCTGCACATAACCCGAGTCGGGCGACATTTCAAACTGGTCTATTTCGTCGTCTTCCAGTCCGTAGTTGGCATATACATAGTGCTTGTTGTTCGGCTCGCGCATATTGATGACACCGGCGTAGCGTCCGTTGATATAGTGCATTACGGGTTGATAGGCTTGACAGTCGATGTCGATGCCCGAGCGGAACACGATTTCCTGTAGTGCAGGGTCTTTGATACGGCAACTGGTATCGTTACCTCCGTTACGGATTTGCAGCGTTTTATGTTTGCGGTAAGGCTTTTCGGGGAAGAACTGATAGGGTAAAGTGTTCTGCAGTTCGTAGCGTTTGTTGGCCTTTATCTTGAACGAGTAAGGTGTCCATGCACGGCTCCATCCACCGCAGCGCTCCATAGCCGTTTCTTGGTTGATGACCATTTCGCCCTCTTCGTTGATGAATTCAAAGTTGATAGGGCGATCCCAGTCCATATTCCAGTTGCAAGCTGTTGCTTGTCCGTTACCGGGGCGGCCGTTCACACCTCTCGTTAAGACACCCAGTTCGTCGCTGTACAGATTCTGGTCGTCGGTCACTACGGATATCACGGGCAGGGCAAATGTCTTGTCCTCGTAGATATAGGTGCGCGTCACAACCTGACTGGGCAGATAACCATCGCCAACGAGACAGAAGCGGTAGGTTGTGGTCTCGTCGGGATAGAATAGGCCGTCATACGATGTCTCTCCGTTGGTGGCCGTCGGCGTACTGCCGTCGGTGGTATAGCGTAGGGTGGCACCTGTAGGGATGTTCACACAAACTGTCAATGTGTTGCTAAATATCTGTGAGGGTTGGTCCACTACGGGGGCGGGCAGACGGTCCTCGGAATAGGTCATGCCCTCGTTGCTGGCTTCGGGCGTCGGTGTGGGTGATACACCCCATTCATCGCTGTCCAGACTTTTTCGAGCGTATGAACATCTGGACACGGCGGGAAGATATTCTTGCGAGGTGATGATACTTCCATTCTTGTCGCTAAGATAAATGATACCCCCCTCCATATTCAGTTTCATGTCGAGTTGGGTCAGGCAATACTTATCGTGATGCTCGAACCACAAGTTCAGATATCCTTCGGCTGGTATGGCTATAGGTTGCGAAATGTGTACCTTCGTCAAGTTGTCTGGGTCGTCGCTAATCCAGCAACCAGTCAGGGTGACGCCCAATGTGCTGGGGTTATACAATTCTACCCAGTTGCCGTAGTTCCATGAGGGGTCAACAATCTGGTCGATGTTGGCATTTTGTATTTCGGTGATTTTTACATTGGCCAGGGCGGCACTATTGTCTTTGCAGACCACGGTGCATGTTCCCTTTATACCACTACCGTCCGTGGCTGTAGCTGTGATGGTAGCGCGTCCGACTGAGGCTACGGCCGTTACGACACCGTTCTGGTCCACGGTTACTTTGGCTTCATTTGAACTACTCCACGATAGTTTGGGTAGGGTCGCATTCGCAGGTTCGATGATTGGGGTCAGTTGTCGGCTCTCGCCTTCCACAATTTGTATGGTTTTAGTGGGGAAGGTGATGCTTTCCACAAGTACCTTGTCACCGTACCATTCCAGTTTCCAGTTGGTGAAAATACTCCAGTTGTTGTTCACATAGTTGTTGTTGCGGATACCTACGGTCAGTGTACCATTAGTTACATCGGTTTCCAACTCGTTGTAGTACATACCTTGGCCGAAACAATACGAGGCCGTTTCCATGGTGTTAGGATAACTACAAACATAGGTTCTGGAAGGTCCATACCCTGTGGAGTAGTCCCAGCATCCGTTATACAGGTTTGAGGAAAGTGAGTGGCTATAGATATTTGCAAGTGGAGTGTAATCGTCGTTGGCATACAGGTACGAAGTGATTTCCGTCCCGTTTCCGTTATTGTAGTTCTCCACTTCGGCGTTTGAGTTGTTTGTAGGGCGGTGGTAGCCATACACGCTGATGCGGTAGTGCCCGTTGGGCAGATTTATGGTTTGGTAAAAGTTCCAGTATCCCTGCCAGAACTCCTGACAACCATAGTTGCAAGCAGTACTACCAGCGTATGCTTCCATTGTCCAACCGCTGTTTGAGTTGTTGGCAAAGCGGGGATTGTTCAGATACAGGTCGGTTAAATCGACCCATTCTGCAGCCCGAAGGGTACCATTAAGTGTCAATAACAAGCCCGTAAGGGCGAAGGTGTATCGGATTGTGCGTATCATAGTCTTATGATTAGGCGTAATTGCGTGCAAAGATACGAAAAATATGCGGAAAACCTTGATATTTAATCTTAAAAAGTGTTTCTTGAAGGTGAGCTGCACTCTCCTTTGCCTTTAGCAATACTTCGTTTGATGTCGTACCATATATGGTACAAGCCGATACCATACTTGGTACTTGTCAATACCATATATGGTACGAGCCTGTACCACAAATGGTACTTACCCTCCCTTCATTCTCCACTAAAAAAGGCCCGCAACTGCGGACCTTTTTTCTTAGAAGTCTAAGTTCACGCCTACGGCAATCACGCGGTTCTTACGAATGTAGTGGTCGGTCTTAGTCATACCCGTACCCTGATAGTTGGGTGTGGTGACATCGTGTGCCTGATAGAAAGTGTGCATATAGCCCACATCGAACGAACAGCGCTTGGTGGCATGAATGCGGACACCTGCACCAATCATGTTGTTTGTGTTGTTGAACGAAAGGTCCTGCATGTAGTCGTCGCCCAAACGATAGCGTGTGGTCTGCCATCCTGCTGATATGGTTAGTTGCTTAATAACATCCCATTCGGCACCTGCGGAGAATTCCATCGTGCCCTTCGTGATGTTCTTCTCTTCGTGGTTGTACTTTTCAGATTCGCGATCGAAGTAGAAGTGCCAGCCGGCAGAGAGGCGTACCTTTTCGATGGGGGAGTATTGGACACCGATGGACAGTATGCTGGGAATGTCCTCGGCGATGTAACTTGTCTTTTCCTCGTTGAAGCGGTCGATGGTTGCTACATTTCGTGCTGCGGCACTCAGTTCGTTTGTCTTGTTCTTCAGGTTCATGTGCGTCTCAAACTCATACTTGGCTGCCAAGTTCCAGTGCTTGTTTATCTTCCAGTCGATACCTAAGATGGGAGTCCATCCGAGGTCGCTCTGGTCAGTGTTGAGCACAATGTCATAGTCGCTCAGGTTGATGCCGAGTGCCTGCAGGTTGGCATCGGGTATCTGGGTTGCCTTGTTGGCAGCATTCTGATAAAGCTTGATGTTGCGCACATAGCCCTGATAGTTACAGGTGGCATACACGGCACGCAGTCCTAAATATACTGCAACATTGTCGTGTACCTTATAACTGGCACCTACCTGCAGGCCGAAGTAGTATTGGCGCCCCTTCATCCACGAGTCGAGACTATAACCGCCTGTCGTCAGTCCCATGCCTGCCATGGTCTGACTGATTAGTGCGGAGTAGGGAACCTCAAACGAGCCGAGGCCGTTTTCAAACTCACACTTTCCGCCACCACCGGTCAGGCCGAATCCACCGCTTACGGTCCATTTGTCCCAAACATAGGCCAGTTGGAAAGTAGGGATTACGGGTGCCAATGCCTTGCCGTGGTATTTGCGGCTCTGTTGTCCTACATAATCTACATTCTGTGCAAGGGTGGGAAAACTGGTGGTGATGTCGCGCTTCTGCTTGGCATTCTGCATGGAGAAACTGAAATGCAGTCCTTTGTCCATGAAACTTACGCCCGCGGGATTCATATAGACGCCGTCGATGTCAATCACGGCATCGCGACTCGGATTGCGGATGAACGATGCGCTCTGGTTGGTGTTGGTCAATAGGCCGCCGGCCATGACGGCTTGGGGCCAAATTAAAAATGAAAAATTGAAAATGAAAAGTGCTGATGTAATGAATACCTTTTTCATGTCTTTTTACCTTTATATACTAATTTTGTTTATACTCTTTTATGTTGAGGCGTAGCCCACTCTCGCAAAAAACTTCGCAAAGTTACACAAAAATACCCATACTGTGCAAATATATTGAAAGAAAAATGCACAGAAAACATAAAATAGTGCAAAATCCTATGCATCCTCCACTCTCCACCAACAAGAAAGGCCCGCTGCAATCGCAACGAGCCTTTCTTGCTATAGACTGGCTGAGGCTTTACCTGCCCAGCAGAATGTTAATCAATTTTGTGAGGTCGGCAAGGTTTTTAACACCATTGCCGTCCACATCAGTTGCACTTTCATTTACCACGCCGCTGTTGCTTCTGCCCAAGAGGTAATTCACAAGGGCAATGACATCGGCTGTGGTTAAATTGCCGTCGCCCGTGATGTCACCAGCAACTTCTGAAGGACCGAAGTATGTCAAGCGGAAGTTGTCGAAGGCAACCCAGTTGGCCGTTGTGCTGGCAACTTCAACACCGAGGGTCAGGTCATCGCCATTATCCAAGGTGAATGTCGGGGTGGTGTAACTCTGTGGTACACCGTTGCCTGTTGCACAGGCTACCTTCTGGTCGCCAAGGAAGAAGTTGATACCTGTAACGGTAACACTAGCATCGCCTTGCTGTGTGGCAACGATATCTATGGCAGCCTGATACTTACCAGCAGGTAGGTTGCTAATGGTTTGGCTCAAGGTACGATCAGCCAGTTGACCGCCTCCGCCTACCCAACTCTCATAGAAGCGGTTGGCAAGCATGGCGTCGCCATTATGATAATGATAATAGTTGTTGCCCCATCCGCCTTCCGAAGTCCAACCTTCAAAATTGCTGCTTGCGCAGTCGGCATTTTTAATCAGGAATGTGTAATCCACGGGGTTCTCTTCCGTAGCGTCCAAAGCCAGTAGCTTCGTATTTAGGCTTTGCTTAGCGCTTATGAGATCGGCTACAGTTGATTCGATGTCCTCGAAGACGGCAATTTCCTCGTTGCCGATACCCTTAGCCTTGGCAGCGCGGACAGAGGGCCACATTTCAGCACGATAAGTTGATGCGTTATTGAGGGCACTTCTATACAGGTTGTAAGATGTTTCACTCATGAAGAGCCACTTCTTGGCAACGCCTGTGGCGTAAGTTTCCTTTGGACAGGGGAATACATAGGGCGTGTTGGCAAAGTCGCCAACGCCTCCTACATAGCGTGTACCGAGGGCTGAGGTACCATAAACAGTATTGTTTGGCTCTACTTGGAAGGTGTAATAACCATCGCTGCCTAGATTGACTTGGAAGTCGCGTGTCTTGGTGGGGTCGCCGCCGCCGCCACTCTTATAGAGTTGGAATTTACCAACTGGACACCAGCACTTGGCTTCGTCGAAGGTTCCCGTTACACCCACTTCTATCGTGCTGCTGGCAGCCAAAGTGAATTCGAGGGATACGGCATAGGTCTCGCCGGCAAGTACTGCAGCGGCTTCATTGAAATTGTCAGCATAAGAACCAAGTGATACACTACCCAGTGTGGGAAGTAATTTTGTGTTGTTGCCAGCCTTCAGGTAAGCCAATGATTTGCCAGAATTGGTGTTGTATGCAACTCCTTGACGATAGAAGGCGTGTCCCACTAATTTGTAGGTACCAGCAGGCAGGGTGATGCTTTGCAGTACAGAATAGTTTTCTCTCTCTAATGAACCCCATCCAGCATAGAATTCGATCATATTCTGGTCTGGACCACCTACCTTGTTTACGATAGTCCAGCCGTCAGCGCTTGCGAAGTTGGCGTTGGTCATATAGGTACCTGTCACATCCGTCCAAGAGTTATCACCGATGGAGGATGCACCATCTACCCACATGTTATCCTCGTCTGTGACATATAGATAAAGGGAGGTGGCACTGTTCTTGAAAGAGTACAAACCACTATTGTTGCCCGCTTCCATCGTCCACAGCAGACCCGTGTCGCCCAAAGAAGCGCGTGTGCCACTATCATTTCCATTGACAAGGAACTTACCAGTCTCTACATTATATATATAATAGGAAGAGTTGGTGGTCGGGGTTTCTGTGGTCTCAATGCCCATGCTGCTGTTTATGGTAGAGCGTGGGATGGCACGGATACCAATGTGGTCGGCAGTGGTTTCGCTGTCACGATTGCCAGCAAGGAGTTCGCCTGCGGCAAAGTTCTTGTCGTTGTCCCACAGACCTACATAGTTGCCGCTATGTGTACAATTTTGTACAACCCAATAGTCACCACTTGATTTGTATACAGGCAGGAAGGCTGTTTGCGCTGCGGCTACCGTATAAGTGGCGTTCTTGGTGACAAAGTTCCATGCGGCAGGGCTGCTGACCAGTGTGCTCGGTTCACCGAGGTTACGGAAAGAGTAACCGCCATTTGAAGCATTATTCTCAATGCACCAGAGTTGGTAGGGGTCGGTACTATCGGCAGCCTTGTAATATACGCGGTTTTCAGTGTCGTTCTTTGTAAACGAAGCCCAACAGAGATTGGTGTTTGCCTCCTTGGAATAGAACTGGAAGTAGTAGTCGCCTAGATTCGAGGGGAGATAGGTCAAGTTGTCATTCTGCTCTATTACGGTAGAGAATACATCCGAAGCATATTCCGTGTTGTCGTAGGTTTCTACTACGCGCCATACATAGTTGCTAGCATTGGCGAGCGTACCACTATAGGAGTTGGAGGCATCACTATTGCTGGTCTTGTCGGCAGCATGCTGGGTGGACAATGTGTTCCAGGTTGTTGCGCTGGAGGTCTTATACTGTATCTTTACATCGCCAGCCATATCGCCGTTGGGGCTGTACCAAGTTAAACTGATATTACTACCGTTAGTAGAACCAGATAGGCCGTAGGGACTTTTCAAGACCACGGTGGGAATGAACTGATAGTCGGGGTTGAAGCCCAATCCGCCATCTGTTGCGGCATAAACCTCACCTACGGATGTCAAGGCATCATTGTTATAGATTCTAGAGATTTCGGCTTCACCGTTCCAGTAGAAGTAGCGCTCTACATGAGCACTGCTATTCAATACACTGAGGATATTTCTTGTTGTATTGACGATGTTGGCTGTAGTTTGTCCGCTGGCAAAACATCCGTTTTGATTCCAACTTGCGCCCCATACCCACTCGGATATCCAGATGGGGCGGTGCATGCTGGGCCACCAATAGTTCTCTAGATTGGCAAAGTTTCCATCAGGCCAATAGCAGTGAGCATCAACGATGTCGCAACGCCAACCACGGGCATCAATCTCGTTGAAGAATCCTTTGAGGAAGCCATCGCCATTCCACCAGTCGCTACCGTCCCAAGAAGTAGGAGAGCAAAGGCGCTGGCCAGTACGCATCAGGTTCTGCCAGTTACCCAAAATGGTTGCCAAGTCTTGTGGATGGTCGTCGGCTCCATTCAGAGGCTCGTTGTTGGTCTTCATGTGGGGAGAAAGTAATCTTTCGCCGCAGGCTGCTGGTGATGGCCAGTCTTCATAAATGTGGTTAGGAATCCATTCGGTATCGGGGTAGTTTCCTATCCATGTGCCATTGCCATCCTGGAAATTTGTATCCGTTCCCGTTCCCCAGTCGTAGCATCCTGTAGAGTTCAGAGCCTGGTTGGCTGCCATTCTTCCGTCGGAGGCAAGCGCAGACTTGGAAAAGTTGTAGAAGGGGAAAATACGATAGGAAGAAACATTGCCAGCAAGAACGGCGGGCAAGTTCATGGTTAGGTCCTCGTAGGCAGCCACGAAGCAACGGCTGTAACCCCAACCGCCTGTACCTGTGGCGAAGGTTACCATATAACCGCGCTTTAGGGTGAAACTCTTGAAATTGTTCAAGCCTTGAGACTCAGTCAGGGTCTTCATGAAACCGCCGCTATGGCCTGTGCTATAGTTGGTATAAGATGTGCCCGACTGGTTTGTGCCTGTGTATGTAGTCAAAATGGCAGTGCCGTCACCTTCAATATAGGGTAGAATGATGGTACCCTTGTTGTACATGCGCACCTGGCAGTTTACGCCATCTTCAGCGTTTTCGTTGCCAATTCGTACATAATTTTTACTGCTGTTTACCCAGTTCGCAATAACAACAGACGGCTTTAGATTCTTGATAATGATTACGCTAGTTTTGTTGTTGATTCTTACTTTTTTGTTATTGGTAAACGGTGATGTACTTGTGATGGTATAATCCACATTCTCACCGACAGTTGTGTAACCGCTGACTGTTGGGGGTTGTGTAACTTCGGTTACAGTTTGCGCTCCCATCATATAGGCGGATACGCACGATAGCAGCACGGCTGCCAAAAGATTTTTAAATCTCATAGTAAAGTTTTTAAGGGTTTATTTAGTTGTTTTTCGGTTTCGATTTTCGCATAACTCCACATCAGCCCACACTTGGGACTATCCAAACTTCGAATGCAAAAATATTAAAAACCCTCGAATGGCCCTAATAATTTCCTACAGAAATTTCGGTATTCCTAACTAATGTTGTGCGATTTTAAGGAAAATTAACAACTAGGGGTAATAAATGATTCAAGGTGGGGGGTAGTAAATGTTTCACTCTCTACCAACAAGAAAGGCTCGCTGCAATCGCAACGAGCCTTTCTTGCTATAGACTGGCTGAGGCTTTATTTGCCCAATAGGATGTTAATCAACTTCGTGAGGTCGGCAAGGTTTTTAACACCATTGCCGTCCACATCGGTAGCATCTTCATTTACCACACCGTTGTTGCTTCTGCCCAAGAGGTAATTCACGAGGGCAATGACATCGGCTGTAGTTAAATTGCCGTCGCCTGTGATGTCGCCAACAACTTCATTATTGGTGGGACCGAGATAAAGCAGGCGGAAGTTGTCGAAGGCTACCCAGTTGGCCGTTGTACTGGATATTTCAAGTCCCATGGTCACAGTGGCACCATTGCTTACTTCAAAGGTTGGTGTGGTGAAGCATTGAGGTACACCATTGGCTGTGGCACAGCTCACACTTTGGTCACCGAGGAAGAGATTGACACCTGTTACGGTAAGATTGGCGTTCCCTTGTTGAGTAGCCACAATATCCAGTGCCAACTGATATTTACCAGCGGGCAGGTCTGTCACGCTTTGGCTCAAAGTACGGTTACCCAATTGGCTCCCGCTTCCAACCCATATCTCGTAGAAACGGTTTGTCAGAAGAGCATCACCATTGTGATAGAATGTGGTATTACTACTCCAGTCGCCGTCAGCATTCCATCCTTCAAAAGTTGTGCTCCCACAATCGGCATTGCCTAACAGGAACGAGTAGTCAACGGGAGCATTTTCGGTTGCTTCCAATGCCAGAAGTTTGGCTTTCAGACTGTTTTGGGCGGTCATGATATCAGCAACAGTGGATTCTGGATTTTCATAGATGGCGATCTCCTCGTTGCCGATACCTTTTGCTTTGGCAGCGCGTACATACGCCCACATTTCCTGACGATAACTGGAGGCGCCATTGATGGCGTTCTTGTACAGATTATAGGCTGTTTCGTTCATGAATAGCCATTTGTTACCCACACCGCTATGGTAGCTTTCCAGTGGGCAGGGTAGTACATACGGCGTGCCAGCCAGATCGCCAACAAAGCCCACATAGCGTGTTCCCATGGCGGCTGTGCCAAAGTTGGTACTGTTGGGATTTACCTGTATAGTATAGTATCCGTCGCTATCTTGATTGAGTTGGAAGTAACGCTGATTTCCATCGTTTGTCGGGGTGTAATCATTCTTGGTAAGGGTTACACCAGAGAAGAACAAATGTGGGTTAGATGCAGAACCGGCATCTGTGGTGACAACATAACCAAGACATATCTTACCTGTGGTAGCAGCAGCCAAAGAGAAGTTTATGGTTTGTGTTACCCATGAGCCAACCGTAGTGGCTGTAGTGGAGGTGACAGAGGAAGTACCACTATCGGGAACCCATCCGATGTAACTGGTGCCGTTGTTGGTTCCTCCGGCGTTATAGACAGGTATGGTCAGTGTGTAATCACCTGCAGGAAGAGTTACGCTTTGATAATAGTAGGTGGTTCCGTTAGCCCATGCTGCAACAATACCAAGACATTTCCCGGATGTGTTTCCGTTGGGGTCTGCCGTTGGAGGTGTTCCTATACCGGTGGCCTGCAGATAGTAACTACTGCCATAGCTAAAGACAGCGCTTCCATGCCATCCACTGGCTACACCAGTCCATCCTGTGACAGAAGTAGCTGTGGTGTTGTTTGCTGTACCTACATTTGCAGTTGCGGCTGTTGCGTTGGCAAAGTTGGCATTGGTCAGATAAGTACTGGTAACATCTACGGAACCAATGGTGGCGCCATTGGAGTCGGCACCATCTACATACATACCATCTGCTTCTGTTACGAATAAATATTTGCTGTTGGAGTTGTTTAAGAAAGTGTAGAGTCCAGTTGTGGGATGCTGTTGCATGGTCCATAGTAGGCCGGAGGCACCTAATGAGGCGCGAGTGCCGTAACTGTTACCATTGACGAGGAACTTACCGGCATCTGCGTTATATATATAATAGGAAGTACCTACGCTTGGTGTCTCACCTGCAGAGATTCCCAATGTACTATTCAGGTCTGCGCGTGGGATAGCGCGGATGCCGATGCGGTCGGCGGAATCGGTATTACCTGTTGGGTTGGTGCGATTGGCAGCTAAAACCTCTCCGGCTGCAAAACTCTTGTCGTTATCCCACAAGCCAACATACATATTGGCAACAATATTTTTTACGACCCAATATCCATCGCTATAGTATATAGGCAGGAAAGCAGTTTCTGCAGAGGCTATAGTATAGTCGCTATTGCGGGTTACAAAATTCCAAGGTGCATCAGAATTAGTGTTAATCAAATAACCAGGTTCACCCAAGTTTCGGAACGAGTAGCCACCGTTGGCAGAATTGTTCTCAATACACCATAACTGGTATTTATCGGTAGAGTTGGCGGCTTTATACTGTACGCGGTCATTGCCACTTTCGGCTACTGCCCAGCAAAGGTCTGTATTGGCTTCTTTGGAGTAGAACTGGAAGTAGTAGTCTCCTAAATTTGAAGGAAGATAGTTCAAATCGTCGTTTTGTGCCACGGTTGTGGAGAATACATCCGACGCGTATTCCGTAGATTCATAGGTCTCAACTACGCGCCATATATAGTTCCCGGCATTAGCGAGTGTGCCGCTAAAGGTGTTTTGAACATCGTTTTTGCTGGTTTTATCGGCAGGATGCTGGGTGGCTAAAGTGTTCCAAGTGGTAGCATTGGCTGTTTTATACTGAATCTTTACCGTGTTACACATGTCACCGTTGGGGCTGTACCAATTAAGGCTGACATTACTGCCGTTGATGCTGCCCGTCAAGTCGTAGGGACGGTTTATTACCACCGTGGGGACAAATTCGTAAGAGGCATTATATCCCAATCCGCCGTCTGTCGCTGCATAGGTTTGACCTAATGTAGTCAAGGCTCCACTCTTATAAATCTTGGAGATGTCGGCTTCACTATTCCAGTAAAAGTAACGCTCTACATGAGCACTGTTGTTCAGCGTGCTAAGGATGTTGCTGGTTGTGCTGACAATGGTGGATTCGGTCTGTCCGCTGGCAAAGCATCCATTACTATTCCAGCTTGCTCCCCATACCCATTCAGATACCCAAATGGGGCGATGCATGTTGGGCCACCACATTGATTCCAAATAAGTAAAATTATACTCGTTCCAATAGCAGTGGGCATCGACAAAGTCGCAACGCCATCCGCGTGCGTCAATCTCGTCGAGGAAGCCTTTGATGAATCCTGTTCCGTTCCAGTAGTCGCTTCCGTCCCAAGAGGTGGGGGAGCCGAGGCGCATGCCCGTACGCATGAGGTTCTGCCAGTTGCCCAGAATCGTTTCCAAATCTTGTGGGTGGTCGTCAGAACTATTCCGAGGTTCGTTGTTGGTCTTCATGTGTGGCGTGTAGTTCTGTGAACCACAGGCAGAAGCACTAGGCCAGTCCTCGTAGATATGGTTTACAACGCACTCAACATCGGGTCCCATATCTTGTCCCATTCCCCAGGTGTAACCACCCGTGGAATTGAGGGCGCGATGGGCAGTGACATCTGTGTTGTCACCGACTGAAGATTTTGAAAAGTTGAAGAAGGGGAAAACACGGTACGAGGAAACATTACCAGCAAGAACGGTTGGTAAGTTCATCGTCAGGTCCTCGTAGGCAGCGATGAAACACCGGCTATAGCCCCATCCTGCAGTACCCGTGGCAAAAGTAACCATATAACCACGCTTCAGGGTGAAACTCTTGATGTTGTTAAGTCCATCGGCGTCAGTCAGCGTCTTCATAAAGCCACCGCTATGACCAGTGCTATAGTTGGTATAAGATGTACCCGATTGGTTTGTGCCGGTATAGGTGGTCAGAATGGCAGTACCATCACCTTCTGCGTATGGCAGAATGATGGTACCCTTGTTGTACATACGCACTTGACAGTTTGTGCCGTTCACTGCGGTCGTGCCACTGATTTTTATCTGACTAAAGCCGTTGGACATAGACAGGAAAACTGACGGTTTGACATTTTGAATAATGACAACAGAAGTCTTGCTGTTGATGCTGACATACGAGCTTGAATTTTTGAATGGCGTTGTGCTTGTGATGACATAATCAACATTTGAACCTGTTGTCTTTGTGCCAGTTCCAACTTGTTCAACTGTGGTTACTGTTTGCGCGCCCATCATGTAGACGGATACGCATAATAGCAGCATTGCTGACAAAAAACTTTTTAGTTTCATGGTTGTTTTTTTAGGATTTATAAAATTGTTTTTGGTTTAGATTTGGCAAAAAATTCGGCACAAATATAGTCCTTTTCTTTTTTAACCACAAATAAAATGCAATAAACTTTAATTGCTTATATGTAAAACAATCAATGAGTAAGGGCGTGTAGAGTGCTTCTATAGGGCAAAAGCAAACTTTTTCAAAATTAAGGCCATCTAATATCCATATTTTTCGTATATTTGCACGAAATATGTATTGAAACGCCAAATGAAGACACAAATGAGATACTTGAGCCTGATGCTACTGCTTGCTTTTGTGGGCGTTGCCAAGGCGCAAGAGGTGAATGATATGACTACGCCCTTGCATCTGTTGAAACCTGACTATAAAATACCCTATGGTGAGACAACGAAGCAAGAGGTGAGCGACGCGCTGGAGCGCATATTTCGCTATGTTGATAGTGAGACACCGTATGCGCTGAAGGCAGACGGAACTTTGGAGCGTGGGGCATTTCGCATTGGTTCTTACGAGTGGGGTATCACTTATCAGGCTCTGTTGTATGCAGCCAAGGTGACGGGCGATAGACGTTATGGAGACTATGTTGCCCGTAGGTTGAACTTTATTGCAGAGATGGCTCCTAAATTCCGCAAGCAGAAGAATTGTAAGGATGCCCAGATGGGACAAATTCTGTATCCCCGTGCTTTGGACGATTGTGGTACGATGTGTACGGCAATGATGAAGTATGTAAATAGTGGAGAGAAGAGAAACGGGAAGCGAGCAAAGAAAAACGAGCTAGGATGGGTGATAGATAATTATTATACATTTATCGATAAGGGCCAATATCGTTTGGCCGACCGAACCTTTGCGCGACATCGTCCGCAACGGAATACAATCTGGCTGGATGATATGTACATGGGCATACCGACGGTAGCATACCGCGGAATTTATACGGGCAACTCGAAGTATTTAGACGAGGCCGCCACGATGTACAAGAACTTTGTCCGCCGTATGTGGGTACCTGAAAAGGGAATCTATCGTCATGGCTATGTGGAGGGTTTGACAGACCAACCGACCTATCACTGGGCGCGAGCAAATGGATGGGCTATTCTGACAACGGTGGAATTGCTTGACATGCTGCCCCAAAAACATCCAGACCGACCTTTCATTTTGGAGCAGTTGCGTAAGCATGCCCGTGGCTTGGCGGCCTTGCAAAGTAGCGAGGGATTCTGGCATCAGTTGCTGGATCGCAATGACTCGTATCTTGAAACTAGTGCGACGGCCATCTATACTTATTGTCTGGCACACGCTGTGTGTGAAGGTTGGTTGGACGGCATTACCTACGGCCCTGTTGCGCAATTGGGATGGACTGCTTTACAAACACAGATAACAAAAGATGGTCGTGTGAGAGGCACCTGCGTGGGAACAGGCATGGCTTTTGACCCAGCCTTCTATTACTATCGTCCCGTTAGTGCCGCTGCGGCACACGGATATGGACCAGCCATCTGGGCTGCGGCAGAAATGTTGCGCTTGCTCGACCAATGGCATCCCCGTACCAATGATTCGGGACTGCACTACTACAAACAAGAACAAACCAATCCCAGCCCACTGTTCTACCTGACGGATGACGGTAAGGGAGAAGCGGTGGAATAAAGAAACCTACCCCATCCCTCCCTTGAAAGGAGGGGATAATTAGAGATAATGAAAAAGGTTACGATGCTGGTCATAATGGCACTTTTCCTTCCCTTTAAGGGGAGGTTAGGAGAGGTCTATGCCCAGGTGGCAGCACAAATGAAATTGTGGGACCAAAAACATCGTTTCCCCAAGGTGAATGCAGTAGAGTTCAAGGGTGACGAAGCCTCATTGAGTATGTACGATGCCATATACGGACATGGTGCCATGTGGGAAAACGAATTCATGGGTTTCCGTGTGTATATGGACCACCGACAGAGTATTGACCTTTATGGCAAGAAGAAACCTCAACTGGAACTGGATAGTACAAATTTCTATACCACTCCCGAGCAGATGGCTCAGGGTTATGGCGAGGATATCCTTTTTGTAGGTGCAAGTATCGGCGCAGGCTCTTTCCGTGGCTATGTGGACGGGGCTCCGGTTTTTATTAATCCTGTCGATAGCCGTGGTCAGCGCGTAGTGAACGAAGGCCCAGATAGTGCCATCGTGGAGGTCTATGCTACGAATTGGATATACGGAAATGATACCCTGCAAGTGTGCCAGCGCTTCACGGCTCGTCGCGGACATCGCGAGGTACAGGTGGATGTAAAAATAGTGGAGAGTGGAGAGAAGAGCGTGGACGACTTGTTGTTCTGTACGGGTGTACAGAAACTGCAACGACGAAATGCAGGGCTGATGCGCAGCGATGGTCTGGTGGGCTCGTGGGGAAGCAATGCTCCCGACCAAAACAATCCCGATATGTTGGAAACTTTGGGCATTGGCGTATGTGTGCCTGAAAAATATCTTATTGAAGTAAAAGAAGATTCGTTGAACTACCTTTGTGTGGTACATCCAGTAGCGGGACATATCCGTTATTGTATTGTTGCGGCTTCCGACATGCAGCAACAAGGAGGATTCCATAGCAGTCAGGCGTGGTTCACATGGTTAAAGGAAATATTCATCAATCATATACCAATTAATGAAAGTACTGAAATTCGGCGGGACATCCGTAGGTTCCGAGGACAGCATCTTAAGCGTAAAAAGAATCGTAGAGGCTCAAAGTGAGCCCGTAGTCGTTGTCGTCTCAGCATTGGGCGGCATTACAGATAAACTCATTAAGACTTCACAAATGGCTGTGGAGGGCGATGCCCGTTATATGCAGTCGTTTCAGGAAATGTACGATCGTCACATTCAGATGATAGCGTCTGTGATTCCTGAAGGGGAAGCCCGTAACGAACTGACGACTATTGTAGAGTCGCTGCTTGATGAACTCCGCAGCATTTACCAAGGCGTCTATTTAATTCGCGACCTTAGTTCCAAGACACTGGCTGCCATAGTAAGTTATGGAGAGCGTATGTCGAGCCATATCGTGAATACCTTGATCCCTGATTCGGTGTGGTACGATAGTCGTGAATTTATCAAGACCGAAGTAAAGTCGGGTAAGAATGTTCTGGTGACAGACCTGACCAACAAACTGGTGAGACAACAACTGAAAATCAAGGGTGAAGAATTGAAGATTGTTGTCGGGGGATTCATCTCAACGGATAAGGATAGCGGCGAAGTTACCAATCTGGGGCGTGGCGGTTCGGACTATACGGCCAGCATCATTGCCGCAGCACTGGGTGCCGACACGCTTGAAATATGGACCGATGTGGATGGCTTCATGACTGCCGACCCGCGTGTGATCCATACGGCTTACACCATACCCGAATTGACCTATGTGGAAGCCATGGAATTGTGCAACTTCGGTGCCAAGGTAGTTTATCCGCCTACGATATACCCTGCCTGTGTAAACAACATTCCCATCTTAATTAAAAATACCTTTAATCCTGAGGCGCCTGGCACGATTATCAAGGATAAGGTGAAGGATGACACCCGAAGCATCAAGGGTATTTCCAGCATCAGTGGAACGAGTCTAATTACGGTATCGGGTCTTTCTATGGTGGGCGTAATCGGTGTGAACCGCCGTATCTTCTCCCGATTGGCAGAAAATGGGATCTCTGTATTCATGGTTTCACAGGCCAGTTCGGAAAATAGCACGAGTATTGGTGTGAGCGACGAGGATGCTGCAGAAGCCTGTCGTGTACTGAATGCCGAGTTTGAGAAGGAAATCAAAGACGGGCAGATGTACGAGATTCGGGCGGAAAGTGGTCTGGCAACGGTGGCTATCGTAGGCGAGAACATGAAGCACACACCTGGTATTGCTGGAAAGTTGTTTGGCACGCTGGGTCGTTCAGGTATCAGCGTCATCGCCTGTGCACAAGGTGCAAGCGAAACGAATATTTCGTTTGTCATCAATGCAAAGTTCCTGCGCAAAGCCCTGAACTCCATACACGATTCTTTCTTCCTCAGTGAATATCAAGAGGTAAACCTGTTCATCTGTGGTGTAGGTACTGTGGGCGGAAGCCTATTGGAGCAGATTGCCCAACAGCAGGAGAAACTGATGAGCGAATTGCGTGTCAAGTTGAATGTCGTGGGTATTGCCAGCGGTCACAACGCTATGTTCAATCGCGAAGGACTGAATCTTTCGGATTATCGGGAACAACTCAAGCAGGCTCCTGCCAGCAACATCAAGCGGTTGCATGATGAGGTAATCGGCATGAATATCTTTAACAGTGTATTTGTGGATTGTACCGCCAGCAGTGATGTGGCTGGTCTATACAAGGATTTCCTCAATCACAATATCAATGTGGTAGCAGCCAACAAGATTGCTGCCAGCAGTAACTACAAGGCTTATCGCGAATTGAAGCAGATTGCCCAGAAGCGAGGCGTGAAGTTCCTCTTCGAAACCAATGTGGGTGCAGGTCTGCCCATCATCCGAACGATAAACGACCTGGTGAATTCGGGCGATAAGATACTGCGTATCGAGGCTGTGCTTTCTGGTACCCTTAACTTTATATTCAACACCATAAGTAAGGACATACCTTTCAGCAAGACGGTGGAAATGGCGAAGGCCGAAGGGTATAGCGAGCCAGACCCGCGTATCGATTTGAGTGGAAAGGATGTCATCCGCAAGTTGGTTATCCTGACCCGTGAGGCAGGTTACGAGATAGAGCAAGAGGATGTAGAGGCCAACCTCTTTATCCCCGAATCGTTCTTCAAGGGTTCTTTGGAAGATTTCTGGAAGAACTTGCCTTCGCTTGACGCTGACTTTGAGAATCGTCGGAAAGAACTGGAGAAGAATCACCGCGTATGGCGTTTTGTGGCGAAGTTCGAGAATGGACATGGTAGTGTGTCGTTGCAGGAGTTCGACCAGGACCATTCGTTCTATGTATTGGAAGGTTCGAATAATATTATCCTGCTGACCACCGAGCGCTACAAGGAATATCCGATGCTGATACAAGGCTATGGTGCAGGTGCCAGTGTGACGGCAGCAGGTGTGTTTGCCGATATTATGAGCCTCGCATAACATGAAGCATCTAATTATATTGGGTGACGGAATGGCCGATTGGCCATGTGAGCAACTGGGTGGGAAGACCCCGTTGCAGTATGCCGATACCCCTCACTTTGATTTCTTGGCACGCAACGGGCGCAATGGTAGGTTGATAACCGTTCCCGAAGGGTTCCATCCAGGTAGTGAGGTGGCAAATAGTAGTATATTGGGTTATGACCAGCATATCGTTTACGAAGGGCGAGGCCCGTTGGAGGCTGCTAG
This sequence comes from Bacteroidaceae bacterium, assembly GCA_017960985.1. GTDB lineage: Bacteria > Bacteroidota > Bacteroidia > Bacteroidales > Bacteroidaceae > Physcousia. Next base: position 86,528 of record JAGCYD010000080.1, on the reverse strand, counting down.
TATTGAGGTAGAGTTGGCGTCCGACGACCTCGCCATTCGTTGTAATTTTGTCTGCCTTGATGGGGCTTTACTGAAGAACCATTCCTGCGGTCGTATGGAAACGGAAGAATCCGATGTATTGATTCGTTACCTGCAGGAGCATCTGGGAAGCGAGAAAGTTCATTTTTATACAGGTGTACAGTATCGGAACTTGTTGGTCGTAAAGGGTGGCAATAAGCATGTGCACCTAACCCCTCCCCATGATGTTCCCATGCAACCGTGGCGTGACCATCTGCCTCAGGCGGAGACTCCCGAAGCAGAGCCTACGGCAAAACTACTTACGGAATTGATACTCAAAAGTCAGGAACTCCTTCGTGACCATCCCCTGAATCGGGAACGGGTAGCCAAGGGTATGGACCCTGTCAGCAGTATATGGCCTTGGGGAGCAGGTAATCGTCCCAAGATGACTCCTCTCACACAGACCTTTCCGCAAATCAAGAGTGGTGCGATGATTACAGCCGTGGATTTAATGCGTGGTATCGGTAGGTATGCTGGATTGCGTACCATTGATGTGGAAGGGGCTACGGGACTTTGGGATACCAACTACGAAGGTAAGGCGCAGGCTGCTATTGAGGCTTTGCGTACGGACGATTTCGTATATCTTCATGTGGAGGCGAGTGATGAGGCTGGGCATGATGGTGATTTGGAACTGAAACTTCGTTGTATCGAGAATCTCGATAAACGCCTTGCCGCCCCCATCTTGGATGAAGTGGAAAAATGGGATGAGCCTGTGGCTATTGCCCTGTTGCCAGACCATCCGACTCCTGTTGCCCATCGTACCCATACGGCAGAACCCATACCATTCTGTATCTATTATCGCGGGATAATCCCCGATAGCGTCCAGACTTTCGACGAGGAAGCTAGCAAGTCGGGTAGTTATGGTCTGCTGAAGGGCAACGAGTTTATATATCGTTTTATGAATAATGAATCTTGAAATATGAAATACTATAGCACTAATGGACAGGCTCCATTTGCCACACTCGAAAAGGCCGTGGTAAAAGGATTGGCCGAGGATAGAGGCCTTTATATGCCCGAGCGTATCAAGGCTTTGCCACAAGAGTTCTTTGACCACATCGCGGAAATGTCGTTCCAGGAGATAGCCTATACCGTTGCAGATGCTTTCTTTGGTGAGGATATCCCTGCCGAGGATTTGCGTCGCATTGTGTATGATACACTTTCCTTCGATTGCCCTCTGGTTTCTGTGGAAGAGAATATCTATTCGCTGGAACTTTTTCATGGTCCGACCCTTGCCTTCAAGGATGTGGGTGCACGGTTTATGGCACGCCTGTTGAGTTATTTTACTCGGAATGCTCAGAGTACTTCGAATAATCTAATTAATGTCCTCGTCGCCACGAGCGGCGACACGGGTTCTGCAGTAGCCAATGGCTTTTTGGGTGTCGAGGGTATACATGTCTATGTGCTTTATCCCAAGGGAAAGGTTAGCCCCATCCAGGAGTGTCAGTTTACTACACTGGGCAAGAATATTACTGCTGTAGAGGTGGATGGCGTGTTCGATGACTGCCAGCGTCTGGTGAAGTCAGCCTTCATGGATGCCGAACTTAATGAACACATGAAACTTACCTCGGCAAATAGTATCAATGTGGCGCGTTTCCTACCTCAGAGTTTCTATTATTTCTATGCCTATGCCCAGTTGAAGCGTATGGGCAAGGCCGACAAGGTCGTATGCTGTGTACCGAGCGGTAACTTCGGAAACATCTGCTCGGCATTGTTCGGCAAGCGGATGGGATTGCCTGTCAGTCGTTTCATTGCGGCCAATAATGCCAATGACATTTTCTATAACTACCTGCAAACGGGCAAGTATGAACCGCGTGATAGCGTGCAGACCTTGGCCAATGCGATGGATGTGGGCGATCCGAGCAACTTTGCCCGTATCTACGACCTCTATGGCAAGAGCCACGAAGCTATTGTGAAAGATATCTCTGGTGCAACATACAATGATAAGCAGATTGCCGAAACCCTGTGCCAGTGTTTGCGTGATACAGGCTATCAACTCGACCCCCACGGAGCCTGTGGATATCGTGCCTTGAAAGAAGGACTACAACCAGGCGAAGTCGGTTTCTTCCTCGAAACGGCTCATCCTGCCAAGTTCAAGACGACGGTAGAGGAGATAACGGGAACTGAAGTGGCTATTCCTGCACGCCTGGCAGCCTTTATGCAGGGAAAGAAGCAAAGCGTACCCATGACAGGGGAGTTTGCCGATTTCAAGAAATTCTTGCTTGCCCAATAAGGACACGATACTATTCCTATATTAATAAGGATACTGTCTTACATCAATAAGGAAGCTTTCTTATGACCACAAGGAAACTTCCTTATTTTTTATTCGCTATCTCGATAAGCCTTTGGCGACATGCCTGTGTGGTCTTTGAACCAACGGCCAAAGAAACTCTGATTGGGGAAGTTTAGATAGTAGGCGATTTCCTGAATGCTCATAGATGAATACTTGAGCAGGTTCTTCGAGTCGAGCACCACGCAGTCGTCAATCCATTTCGAGGCTCCATAGCCAGACACCTTGCGAATGAGGGAACTGAGGTACTTGGGTGTGATGTGCATCAGGCGGGCATAGAAGATAACCTTCCGCTCATATCGGTAGTGCTCGGTGACGAGTTGGATGAAACGACGGAAGATTTCTTCTTCGCGAGTGTGTATCTGGGAATCTTGTGTCTCGTGGAGGTTGATTTCCTGAATCAGTATGGACATGAAACTGTAGGCAAAGGTACAGATGGATGCCTTTACCGCCTCGTCATAATAAGATAGTGATGAGGATTGACTGATGCACGCAGCCACCATACTGATTTGTCGGTTCAGGAGGTCGAATACTTCGGGGGTGAGATTGATGCAGGAAAGTTGACTGAGCATACCCAGGTGGGGTAGCAGTTTCTGCATGGAGAGATTCATCTGGTTGAGCAAGTCCTCTTCGAACAGGATAACTGAGAAACGGCAGTTCTCTGTAAGGTCGCACTGTATGATGGAACCTGGCTTGATGAAGAAAGCCATCTGCGGTCCGATGGTTAGTTGCTGCAGATTGCAACTCATGGTAAACTCGCCTTCGGCACATAACAATACGGCATAGGACTCCAGACGGGTAGGGAAACGGAATAGCGGTTGGTCGTTCTCACGCATCTCATCGAAGGTAATGTCCGTAACAATAAAGCCATATTCGCCATAAAGGATGCCGCGTTTGGAATCCAGTATGCCTTCGTTCAGTAGTTTGAGTAGGGATATACTCTCTACATTGTTCTTTTTGTTCATGAGCCTTTATGTCCGTTTGTTCTTATTTCGACCACAAATATAGCGATTTCCTGTCTTATTTTCCTAATAGAAATCAAATTATTCAACCTTTCGGACAAAAGTATGTCCTATCAGGTCTTTGCCCGATATACCAAAAGGCGTAACTTTGCAATGTTTTTGATGAAGAACGGAAACATAATAAATAAAGATATACGACAATGAAAAGATTACTTATTCCAGTTCTGGGCTCACTACTTCTCCTGACGGCTTGTGGCAGTAAGCAAGAGATGAAAGAAGAGGAAACGCTTCGTGTGGAGGTTGAGAAGGCTACCTTGAGCCGGAACTATGCCCAGTTGCCCTATGTGGGTGTTGTGGAGGAAGAATCCAGTACGATGGTGAGTTTCACGGGAATGGCCATGTTAAAGACGATAACCGTCAGCGAGGGCCAGAATGTAAGAAGGGGGCAGTTGCTTGCCACAATTGACGACACACAGGCCCGGAATGCGTTGGCTGCGGCTAAGGCTTCCTTGAATCAAGCGCTGGATGCTCAGGCGCGTATGAAGCAACTGCACGAAAGCAATTCGATATCCGAGATGCAATGGGTGGAAGTCGAGAGCAAGGTCCAGCAAGCCCAGGCCTCCTACGATTTGTGCGAAAAGAATTTGAAGGACTGCAGTATCTATGCCCCATGCAATGGAGTTGTGGGCAATAAGGTATTGGGCGTAGGCGAGACGGTATTGCCTACCGAACCCGTACTGACCATACTTTCCATTGACCGCGTTAAGGTTCGTGTGAGCATCCCTGAGCGTGAGATTGCGGGTATCACGGCAGGCACTTCGACGAAAATAACCGTCGATGCCCTTCAGGGAGAGGTATTCACGGGTGGTCGTATCGAGAAGGGTGTCAGTGCCGACCCAGTGACCCATACTTATGACATCCATATCAATCTGACAAACCCCGAGCATAAGTTGCTGCCAGGAATGGTGGCTCGTGTGGATATGGAGACCAACGGCGAGAACCTAGAGCCGAAAATAACCCTGCCGATTAAGGCCGTACAGCAGGCTACGGATAAGAGTCTGTTCGTGTGGATGGCTAAAGACGGTAAGGCTTATCGGAATCCCGTCACGATAGGGCAGACCACAGGAAACCGTGTGGTCGTAACGACAGGAGTTAAGGAAGGAGACCCTGTGATTGTCCAGGGTTATCAGAAGTTGGGTGAAGGTACACCTGTGGTTTACTGAATATAGTACGACATGGATTGGCAAAAGAGTTGGGCCGCATGGCCTGTTAAGAATTATCGTATAGCAACATTGCTCACCGTGTTGCTTTTCTGCTTTGGCTTGTATGGTTTGTATGTGATGCCCAAGGATGAATTTCCCGCATACACCGTGCGCCAGGGTTTGGTTGTCGCCGTGATGCCAGGCGCAACGAGCGAGGAAATCGAGGTGCAGGTGGCAAAGCCTTTGGAGCGTTACCTCTTTACTTTCAAGGAGGTGAATCGTGTAAAGACTACCTCGGAAAGTCGCAACGGCATGTGTATCTTTATGGTACAGTTGCAAGATAAGACTTCGAACAAGGATGAGGTGTGGAGCAAACTGAAGCACGGCATCAACTCCTTCAAGAGTAGCCTGCCTCCAGGCGTATTGGCTGTGATTGTGAACGACGATTTCGGCGATGCCAGCGCCCTGCTGATAACCCTTGAGAGCGACCAGCGCAGTTATCGCGAGTTACAGCAGTATAGCGACGAACTTGCCGACAGGCTTCGTCGTGTGGAGTCGGTAAGCAATGTGCGCCAGTATGGCAATGTCAAGGAACAACTTACGCTGTATGTCGACCGCGAACGCCTTGCGGCATACGGCATTGGTCAGGCTGCGCTGATGCGAGCCGTCAGCGGACAGGGACTGATAACCACCAGCGGAAGTGTGACTGGGGCAACCCAAAATATTACCCTCCATGTGTCGCCTACGACAAACAGCGAGGAGGAGATTGCCAACCAGATAATCTACAGTTCTGGCAATAAGGTGGTTCGGGTGCGTGATATCGCAGTCGTGAAGCGTGAGTACGACACCAGCAAGAGTTATATCGAGAACAATGGAAACCGTTGTGTGCTTCTGTCGTTGGAGATGCAGCCAGGTAACAACATTGTGCGCTATGGTGAACAGGTGGAGAAAGTGCTTTCTGCCTTTAAGAAGGATTATCTTCCCGCCGATGTGGAGATTCGCCGTATTACTGACCAGCCCAAGGTTGTGGGCGACTCTGTACACAATTTCCTGCGTGACCTTATTGAGTCTATGGTGATTATTGTTTTGGTGATGATGGTGCTCTTTCCTATACGGAGTGCTATCGTGGCCGCCATCACAATCCCTTTGAGTACATTCACCAGCATCGGCATCATGTATGCTTCCGGTATCGAACTGAACATCATGTCGCTGGCCTGTCTGATTGTTGTCTTGGGAATGATTGTGGACAATAGCATCGTCGTTATCGACGGCTATCTGGAATATTTGGGACAGGGCCTCGGGCGTCGCGAATCGGCGGTGAAGGCCGTACAGCAATATTTCGCGCCGATGATGCTTGCTACGGTTTGTATCTGTGTCATCTTTTATCCCTTGATACTGACAATGACCGCCGAACCGTATGATGTCTTAAAAATCTTCCCTGCCACGATGACTATCAATCTGATGGTTTCTCTGGCTGTTGCCGTCTTTGTGATACCTATACTCAATGCCGCCATCATTAAGAAAATCCAGCCTAAGCGGGAGGGTCGCTTCGATCTAACCGTGTGGGTACAGCAGATTTACGAAAAGGCCTTGAAGTGGACCTTCAAGAATCCCTATCTGACAATGATAGGGGCTGTGGTTCTGGTGGCACTTACGAGCTTGATATATCCCAATCTGAAGATGCGTCAGTTTCCCTATGCCGACCGCAATCAGTTTGCCGTGGAGATATATCTGCCCGAAGGCGAAGGCTTGGACCGCACTCGCGAGGTGGCCGATAGTTTGCGCCATGTACTTCAGCGCGACGAGCGTGTGACGAGCGTAACCTCCTTTATCGGTTGCAGTAGCCCGCGTTTTCAGGTTACATACGCTCCTCAGATAGCAGGTCGTAACTATGCCCAGTTGATTGTCAACACCCCAAGCATCCAGACCACCTTGGACATGCTTAATGAGTATGCCCCCAAATGGAGCAACCATTGGCCCGAGGCTTATGTGCGCTTCAAGCAGATGGACTACCTCTTCGTGCCCACTTATGAATACCGCTTCTATGGCGAGAATATGGACAGTCTGAATGCTGCCGCAGAGATGCTCATGGAGAAGATGCGCCATATTCCGGGCATCGAATGGGTGCATACCGACTACGACCAGCCCCATCCGATATTGGATGTCCAACTCGACCCCGTTGCTTCGGCACAATTGGGCATCAATCGCACAACGGCCCAGTCGCAACTGATGCTGCAGACTGGTGACATACAGATTGGTAGTGTCTGGGAGGACGACTACGAAGTGCCCATCGTCATAAAGGATAATCAGACAACAGACATGCAACTCGGCAATGTGGGGAATGTCTATCTGACCACTATTTCGGGCAGAAGTGCTCCCCTGCGACAGGTGGCAGAGGTGGAACCTGTATGGAGCGAGACGAAAATCCTACATCGGAATGGCGAGCGTTGCCTAAGCGTTTTGGCCGAAGGCAAGCGCGAAGTGCTGGCAGCCCCCATCCAGGCGCAGATAGAGAAAATATTGGCCGACTTGCCTCTGCCCAAGGGCATCCGCTCTGAGGTCGGTGGCGAAGTGGAGAAAAACGGCGAGATGGTTCCGCAGATACTCGGTGGTATAAGCCTTTCGCTCATCATTATCTTCTTCTTCATCCTATTCAACTTCAAGCGCTTCGGCATCACCATCGTCTGCATGCTTGCCATCTCTCTGTCTGTACCTGGAGCTATGATAGGTTTGTTTATTGCTAACAAGACGCTTGGCCTCACCTCGTTGTTCGGATTCATCACCCTGATGGGAATTATCATGCGCAACGAGATATTGATATTTGAACATGCTGACCAGCGCATGGAAGAAGGGTGGACGGCGCACGATGCCGCTTTCGATGCTGGTCGTCGTCGTATGGTGCCCATTTTCCTCACTACGGCAACAACGGCGGTAGGTGTCATCCCGATGATTATCGCAGGCAGTTCGTTTTGGATGCCGGTCGGCATCACCATCTTTGCGGGCGGCATCGGAACATTGGTACTTGTCGTTACCGTTCTTCCTGTGGTGTACTGGAAACTGAACGATAAAAGTAAAAAACAGAAATGATATGAAACGACTGATAGTAATAATTTTCCACTTTTCACTTTTCACTTTTCACCTGTCGGCACAGCAAATGCTGAACTTGTCCGAGTGCCTCGAGTTGGCTCGACAGAACAACCGAAGCCTGCAGAACGCAGCCCTTGAAATAGAGATGGCTGGTGAGCAGAAGAAGGAAGCCTTCACCAAATACTTCCCCGACATTCAGGCCAATGTATTGGCGTTTCAGGCCTTCGATGAGATGATAAAGGGGGATGGAACGATACCCATGGAGGTAGCAGGTCTTGGTCCTGATTTTGCCATTTATGCTGGCGCCCCATTCTCGTACAGCGAGTTAAGTCGGGCCTATTCTGCGACACTCACCTTGACCCAGCCAATTTATGCCGGCGGACGAATCCGTGCGGGAAACAAACTGGCAGAGATAGGTCGGGATGCCGTAACCCTCCAGATGCAAATGAAGGAAAAGGATGTCCTGCAAAAGGTATCGGAAAACTATTGGCAGATAGCCACCGTTAAGTACAATTTGAGTACCATTGAAGCAGCCGAGGAGCAAGTGAATGCCGTAATGGATATGGTGGAGCAGTATGTTAAGGCAGGTGTGACCACTCGTAACGATTTGTTGAAAGTTCGGTTGCGTCAGCAGGAACTAGCCAGCAACCGCCTCAAGCTAGAGAATGCCGAGCATGTCCTCTTGTTACTCCTCGCCCAGCAGATAGGCATGGCTGGTCGGCCGATAGATATCGTCTCGGATGCCTTGCAGCCTACAAATCCTGTAGAAGTCCGTGTCGCTATGGAGGATGCTGTAGCCGGTCGTGAGGAGATGGCGCTTGTGCAGAAAAATATCGAAGCCAACGAGTGGCAGGTAAAGATGGAACGCGGAAAGTATCTCCCTACGGTTGCTGTTGGTGTGATGGGCTATCACGCGGAACTTGGTGGGCTGAGTGATAATGTGCAGAAATATATGAACACCACCATGACCAACGGTCTGGTATTCGGCACGGTCAGCGTACCCATCATGTCGTGGTGGGGCGGCAAGCATGCCGTCAAGAGGAGTCAACTCCGATTGCAGCAGGCAAGGAACGAGGCCGACGATGCTCGTGAGCAGTTAGCCGTAGATGTGGAATCCTCTTGGAGCCAACTTACTGTAGCCTATAAGCAGATAGAAATAGCCCGTACAAGCGTGGAAGAGGCAGCCGAGAATTTGCGCATGTCCACCGAGCAGTACAAGTCGGGAACCGTGAAGTTGAGCGACCTGCTCGATGCCGAAACCCTGAATCGTCAGTCTTGTAACCAACTCTCCGAGGCAATGGCCAACTATCAAGTCCGTCTGGCTGACTATCTGCGTAAAACGCGATGAATCCGTAAAGTCTCTTTTGGGGGGATAAAACAAGAAGGCAGGAATCCATATCAGATTTCTGCCTTCTTTTGTACGCCCTCAGGGGCTCGAACCCTGGACCCATTGATTAAGAGTCAATTGCTCTACCAACTGAGCTAAGGACGCATGCTGCATTTCTGCAATTGCGGTGCAAAGGTAGTGCCTTTTTTTGAATCCGCCAAATCTTTCGACCAAAAAGTTGGCTCGGTGGTGATCTGGAAGGGGCTCGAACCCTTGACCCGCAGCTTAGAAGGCTGCTGCTCTAATCCAACTGAGCTACCAGACCATCCTTTGAAAACAACTGCAAAGGTACAAATATAAATGAGAAGTTGAAAGTGAAAAGTGAAAAATTATGCTCTATCGGTTACAGAGCCGTCGGAAATCACAGTATTCACATGTTTTTGTTTCTTTAGCTTGGACAAATGGAATGTCTGGACTATAGATATTGCTCAAGACTTGGATGAGGCCTTCGCGGTACTCTGCGGTATAGGTGGCAAAGTCCGTAATCTCTTCCTTGTCGAGTTTTAGGGTAGGGTCGTAGCCTTTTGGGTCATTAGCGGAGAGAATGTAGAAGAGACTGGGGCTAACGGGCAGGGATTGTTCCCCGACCATGCTGATAGAGTAGAGGAATGCCTGCAGGTAGTATTCGTGGGCGTTGTCGGTCGCGCTATTGAAAATGCCGTAGATGTCCTTCGGGGCGCTTTTGGGCTTTCCCGTTTTGTAGTCCACCACGCGAAGCGTTTGCTTCCCATTTATGGTCATGATGTCCATGCGGTCGATGCGTCCGCCGACGCGGAGTTCAATGGTACTTTCGCCCGACGGAACGGAAATGGTCATGTATCTGTCCACCTCCATGCCGTAGATGCGGAACGGGGCGTGTTCCATATCCCATCGAAGGAGTTGTGTGCCGAGTTTGAGGATGACTTCGCGGATAATCATATTCACGCCAGTAAAGTAAGCTTCGGCTGACGGGGCATAAAGGTCGGCAACTTTGTTGCGAAAATCTTCAGGTGTGTGCGCGGCAAGGTAGGGCAAAAGGAAGGTCTCGCGCTCGGCTTTGTGCTTGTGGCTATCGTATTCCTGTCCGTGGAAGAAGTCCACCCAGAAGGCAAGGTCGAGATAGGGGAGGAGTTGCGACTTTGGCTTCGCGACGAAGGGTTCGAGGTCGCTACGCAGTATGTTTGCGCGTCCTGTGATTTGTTGCAGATGGGTGTAGAATAGTTCGCAGGTGTCGTGGAAGATGGTGCCGAAAAGAGGTGCATTGATGCCGTCCTGCGGCCGTTCGGGGGTGCGTATGTTGGCTACCTGCTGATAGTAGAATAGCAGGGGGCATTTGATGTACTGGTTGATGGCAGTCGGGGATAGGCTCTTCTTCCGACGGAGTATCTCCATGATGTGGTCGTCTTTCTCGATCTGTATGGGTTTGGAGGGGTTAATGGCGGACTGTTGGAAGTTGGTGAGTCGTTCGATGTGAAGGTCAGTTTCTGCCTCTAATTGCCGCAAAAAACGGCTTTGTTCGCGCTGTGAGGCTCCGCAGCTGTTTTCGTTGTACACAAGGGTAATGTCCTCGGCGCGTTGCAGCAGTCGGTAGAACGAGTAGGCATACACGGCATCCTGCCGTTCGGTGGTGTCGAGTCCGAAGTGGGAACGCAGGATATAGGGGATGAGCGATGCGTCGCTGAGTTTGCGGGGGATGATGCCCTCGCCGACGGACAGCATGATGAGATGGCGGAAGTCGAGGTTACGGGCTTCCAGTACACCCATGATTTGTAGCCCTTCGTCCATCTCCCCGTGGAAAGGCACTTTGGCACTGGCCAACGACTGACGAATGAGGCGGCGTAGGGTGGTGGGCTTTGCCTGAAGCGTGCCGTCGGCAACGAGTTCGTGGAACTGCCCCAGTATGCGATAGATGAGGAAGACGGATTCGGTCTGGAGGTCATCGAGGTCGGTTTTGCCCAATGCCTCAATAGCAGTGGAAAGCCAGTCGATGAGTTCGAGGTTGCTTTCCATGTGTCGCAGGGGGAGCAGTTCCTTGGGGTAGGCGGGATAGAAGGCATTCTTCTCCAGTCGCTCGATGGCTGAAGGACGGAACCGTTTTAGGTCGGCATTATAACCTTCGGCCTGCAAATCTGCCAAAGCACAGAAGTATCCATAGACGGAGGTGTCCGTCAGGGGGTAGCCCATCGTGATATTTACGGCTTTGGGTGCCCGTTCGGATTCTTCGGGCGAGGGTATGGCGTGGAGGATGGGGCGCATCAAGGCTTCGTCGCAGAGGATGATGGCTGACTCGTGTTCGGGTTCGGTGAGTTGTTCTGCTATCCACTGTGGTAAGTAGCGTACTTGTGCATTGTCGGTGCCTGTAGCTAAGAAGCGGATGTGTTTCTCCTTGTTGGTGAGATTGTCGAAGATGTCGCTGGACAGCGCATTGGGGTAGTGCTCCAGATTGTGCCGCAGGAAGAGTCCAGCCTCGTGGTCGCTGTTTTTGTCGGCGTAATACACATCGTAGTCCCAGTAGAATAGTGCCTTTCGTGCATCGCGAAGGGAGCGGAATAGTGTTTCCTCTACCTCGTCCAGCACATTGAACCCCACAAAGGCATAAATATCATTCTTAGTTCTTAATTCTTCATTTTTAATTTTTTCGGCTACTTCTCGATACAGTCCTCCCCGATACATGAGTCCTTCCTTTCTTAGGATTTCCTTCAGTCGGTGGTACATCTCCGGCATCACTTGCCAGAGTTCCATGAAGCGGTGTTTGATGTCGGACTGGTGTGTCGGGTCGAAGTTTGCGAAGAACTCCTTTAAGGTCTGTATCTGTGTATCGTCGAGGTAGTCCGTCTCGTCCATAGCAGCTAGGTCGGCGGCATTGGTGAATAGTTTGTCGGCATCCACCATGTGCTTGTCGATGTCGTCAAAGTCGTTCATCAGGATTTCGCCCCAGCCGTAGAAGTCGTCGAGCGATTCGGGGTTGGGCACCAGTTGGCTGTAAATGTTATATAGTTTGCAGATGGTGGGTATGTCGTCGCTCTCGGACAGGGAGGATAGTTGCTGGAAGAGTTCGGCGATGGTCGTGAAGCGTGGTGCCCAGACGGGACCTTGTGCAAAGTACGACAGGAAATTGTTCATATAGAGACTGGCACGCTTTCCGGGGAATACGATGGTGACCTCGGAAAGGTTGTTGCCATATCGGGCAATCAAATCCTGCGCTACATAATACAAAAAGGGCTTCATAACCTTTAACTTTTAACTTCTTCCACTTGATTTCTATACACATACCACAGCCATCCTTCTACCTTCTTTTCGGGGTGCATGGTCTGTAGGATGCGGATATACTCTGCTACTTGTTCGCGATACTCTGGCTTGGGCATGCCGAATTTGAAATCCACGATGATGATGTGTTGACTGTCCATCATCACACGGTCGGGACGCCTTATCATAAGTTTCCCGCCATCGGGATTCGGTACGAGGATGTTGCACTCGTTGAACAAGTGGTATTTCCCCGAGAACCATTTGCGCACTTGTTCGTGGCGCAGTCCTCGTTGGGCAAGGTCCCTGACTTGTTTCAGTTGTTTGTCGGACTTCAGTATGCCTTGTTGGACAAATCCCTGAGTAACCCGTTCGATGTCATCTGCTGTTTCTATCTGGCTGAAGATAAAGTGCAGCAATTTGCCTTGTTCGATATAGTCTTGGTTTGTTGTGGACTCGGTGTCCTCGTTGTTCGCCCTATGGATGAACTTTGCAGCCTGACTGCTCTGGCGGAAGGTGAACCTTCCCTCGTAGGAGCGCATCTGCACGAGAACGGTCTTTTGTGTGCTTTCCTCTTGGGCTGCAACGGGGTAAGTACCGACGGTATAGGTGGTGATGTCGGACTCTTCTTCGCGGATGCCCACGCCTTTGATGTCCTTCAGACAAGCGTGCATTAGGTCGGCCACCGTCTCTTCGAATTTCCCAGGCTCCAGTTCATGCTGGCTTAATCCCCACACCAACAGGTTGGCTTCGGCACGGGTGAAGGCCACATAGAGGGTGTTCAGTTCATCAGCACGGCGATTGGCGTGTTCCTCCAGATAGTATGCTCCGAATTCGGAATCTTTCACCCGTGAGGTGAACTTGATGGGCAGGGTTCCCATGCTGTTGAGCGGTTCCGACTGAGGCTCGCACCAGTAAAGGTCATCCATGTCTTTCTCAATGTTCCAGTCGGCATACGGCATCAGTACGGTGTGGAATGCCAGTCCCTTGGATTTGTGTATGGTATAGATGCGAATGCCGTCTACCTCGCTGTTGGGGATGGCGACGCGGTTCATGGTGTCTTTCCAGTATTGGAGGAAAGTCGGGATATCCGACGGATTTTCGCGCAGGAAGTTGGATAACTCGTCGAAGAAGGTGAAGAGGTAGGCCTCTTGCAGTTTTATCTCATCCAGCCGAAGCAGGCGGAATAGATGTTCACAGAGTTCGTACAGGGGTTGGTTGCGCAGTTCGTCGAGATGCCCGATGAAGTCTTCGGGCAGGATGGTGCGATAGTCGTCGAGACAGAAGTCGTTCTCCTTTGCTTCGCGATGCTCGATGTCGCACAGATAGTGCTTAGCAAGATAACGCAGCGCCACAGGGTCTCGTTCGGGGTCGTCGACTACTTGCAGGGCATTGACCAGCATCTGTACGGCTACGGATGAACCCAATAGGAAGGCCTCGTTGCTGACCAACTGCACTTCGGGCATGTGCTCGGCGAAGTAGGTAATGGTGGGCTCAATATATCTTGATTTACGCAATAAGATGGCCATTTGACTGTAGGGTACACCTTGTTGATTCAGGTTTCTCACCTGTTGGCAGAGGTCGGCCAGCATTCCCTGTTCCCAGGCTTCGGCTGCCTCCTTTCCTTTGGCGTGGCATAGGCGGATGCGAACCAGTCCGCTGTTGGCATCGCGCCGGATATGCTGTTCCACCTCTTTTTCATGATAGAGGTTGGTCATTCGGATTTGTGCGGAGGGGTCGAGCGTGTCCAGGGCTGCTGCGGCGACGGGGAAGAAACGGTTGTTGAAGTTGACGATATTCCCCAGGCTTCGGAAGTTGTTGCTCAGAGGTTTTTCCGTAAAGGGGATGCCGTTGTATCCCTGTCGTTGCAGTTCGTGCAGGATTTTCCAGTCTCCGTTGCGCCAGCGGTAGATGCTTTGCTTGATGTCTCCCACGATCATGTTCAAACCTCCACTGGCCAGATTGTCGAGTAGTAGTGTGCGGAAGTTTTCCCATTGTAGACGGCTGGTGTCTTGGAACTCGTCAATCATGATGTTGTTGTACCGTATGCCAGCGCGTTCGAAGACAAACGAGGCATCGTCGCCCTGTATCATTCGTTTGATGACGATAGGCGTGCGTGCCAGCATGAAACGGTTGCGTTCATTTGATAGTCGTGTCACTTCGGCATCGATGGCGCCCAATAGTCCCATAGGGGTAAGGTTCTTCAAGGCAAGGTCGATGCTATTGATGCGGGGTGCGACTTGTGTCTGGCGCTCATGCAGTTGCCCGAGTCGTTCCGATAGATTCTGGGCAATGGGGTAGAGTGATGCGTTCTTGCGTAGCGGGGTTTTGAGCAGTTTCTGATAGTCATCGGTCATTTCCTGTAGGTAACTGTTGAAATTGACACCGAAATCGCCGTTAGACAGTTTTTGGATATAGCCCTGTACATAATTGCTTCGATTGCAGAGTTCCTCGTATCCCATGCCCGAACGATGCAGTTCTTCGTCAAATGCTTTCGCCTCCTCTTGTAAGAGGCATAGTAGGGCGTTTCGCTCTTCGTCTAGTATTTTCTTGAATTGACTGATGTTCTCAATGTTGAAAGGCTTGTTATGGTCGTCGAGCGAGCGTTTCAGGTAGGCTTCCGTGAAGAGTAGTCTTGCTGTGTCTTTCAATTTTCCACGCACATCCCAGGACTTGTTACCCTCTTCCAGTTGCTGTTCGATGTATTCCTGTAGCCAGGGAAGTACCTCGCGGTCGTTGTGGCGCAGGCCCTCGATGAGGTTCTCCACGGCTACCTCGATAACATTTTTGTCGTCCAAATCTACTTGCAACCGTGCATTCAGTCCCAGTTCGTGTGCCATGTTGCGCAGCACGGTTTGGAAAAAGGCATCGATAGTGGAAACATAGAAACGACTATAGTCGTGCAGGATGGCCTTCAAAGCACGATGACTACGCTCGCGTATCTCTTCGTCGATCAGATGCTCGCCATATTCTTCGCTCAACACCTTTTTGCAGGCATCGAATGCTTTTGCAGCGCGTGGTTCGGCTTTCCAGAATCCGTAGAGGAACTGCAGGATGCGGTTCTTCATCTCCGCTGTGGCCTTGTTGGTAAAAGTGACGGCCAAAGTGTGGCGAAACTCGTGTTCGCCATGCGCCAGCATGAGGGCGATGTACTGAAGAGCCAGATTGAAGGTCTTTCCGCTGCCGGCCGATGCTTTGAAGAGAAGAAACCGAGGATTCATGTTTCCACAAAGGTATGAATTTTATTCATAATTCACAATTCATAATTCACAATTATTTCTTAACTTTGTGCTCAATTCGCATAAATTGTTAAATAGTAAATCGCAATGGCTGGATATTTGGTAGAAGACACACGCAAGGTGACGACGAGTCGCCTGATGGAAATGAAGCAGCAGGGCAAGAAAATAGCCATGCTGACGGCATACGACTACACGATGGCCCGCATTGTCGATGGGGCTGGTGTGGATGTGATACTGGTGGGCGACTCAGCCAGTAATGTGATGGCCGGAAACCTGACCACCTTGCCCATCACAGTGGATCAGATGATATATCATGCCAAGAGTGTGGTACGCGGTACGACGCGTGCTTTGGTGGTGTGTGATATGCCCTTTGGCTCCTATCAGGTGAATTGTACAGAGGGTGTTGCCAACGCCATTCGTATCATGAAGGAAACGGGTTGCGATGCCCTGAAGCTGGAGGGTGGCGAGGAAATTATTTCCACCGTTCATCAAATCCTTGCTGCTGGTATTCCCGTTTGCGGCCATCTGGGCTTGACACCGCAGAGTATCAATAAGTTCGGCACCTATGCTGTGCGTGCCCGCGAGGAGGCTGAAGCCGAGAAACTCGTGCACGATGCCCATCTGCTGGCCGAAGCCGGTTGCTTTGCGATTGTGCTCGAGAAGATTCCTGCAGCCCTGACCGAGCGCGTATGTCGCGAGGTGAATGTTCCCATTATCGGTATCGGTGGCGGACCTGCCGACGGACAGGTGTTGGTCATCCACGATATGTTGGGTATGAACAATGGCTTCTCTCCAAAGTTCCTGCGCCGTTATGCAGACCTCCATACGGTGATGACGGATGCCATCGGACAGTATGTCACGGATGTGAAATCGGGCGATTTTCCCAACGAGGAAGAGAAGTATTAAAATCTTTCTTTTTTTAACATATTTTGTTAAAGGCTGGCTGTTGAAGGCTAGCCTTTACCTTATTTATATATAGGCGTGCGCGGTGGGTCACTTTGTAAGGATATGGGAATTTGGTGTTCATCTTTTGTCTGTTTGTCTGTCATCTATGCGTAGATGGGCATAAATCTGTAGCCAGTTTGGGGATTGTTTAATGCTAGTGTGGCTTCCGTCCTGTGCTGGCCAAGGCTCCGTTGCGGAGAATGGACTCTGGTTTGTTCGGCGCCAATCTCACTTTTGTCTGGCGCTAATCTCACTCTCGTCTGGCGCTAATCTTACTCTTGTCTGGTGCCAACCTCACTCTCGTCTGGCGCCAGACCCACCCTTGCCTGGCGCCAGTCTGGTCTCCGTCTGGCGCCAGACGGAGGACTGTCTCGGGCGGGTCTGACCCTCGTCGGATGCCAGACGGATTTTCAACTCGCAATTTAGGCGAATTTATTATGTGTTATGTCAAGAAAATTCACAGTTTCGTATGCTTTTTCGAAATGTCTGAATCTATACATAACTCGCAAAAGTCTGCTCCAGAAGGGTAGGGGAGGTGGTAACTGTGATTTTAGCCTTTTTATATAAAAAATGTGTCGTTTGTTTTGCTGTTCCGTGAAAAAGCCTTAAATTTGAACACTCTTTGGGCATTCTATGCCCGATGAATAACATGAACAAACAATAATACTAACCAGTTATAAACATGAAAAACAGTATTCTAAAGCGAAGAATTACCCGTTGGGTACTTCCAGCCTGTACTGCCTTTCTCACACTCGGTGTCGTCACTTCCTGTAGTGACGATTTGCTTACTGGGATGCCGTCATGGCTGGGAGAAAGTATCTACGATGAGCTGGAATCTCGGGGTAACTTCAAGGAGACATTGAAACTAATCAATGCTCAAGACGAAGACTATGCTTCGGTACTGAGGAAGACGGGTAGTAAGACCATGTTTGTTGCTGACGACGAAGCCTGGGCACAGTTCTATGCGAACAATCCCTGGGGCGTTACCAGTATTGAAGAGATGACCGAAGCACAGAAGAAGTTGCTCTTCAAAGCAAACATGATTAATAGTGCCTATCTGGTGGAGTTGCTCGGCAACCTGCCCAGTTCCAGTGCTACGGAAGACCCTCAGGAAGGAGCCTGCATGCGCCGCAGCAATTCGGTTAATATCATGGACTCCGTGCCAGTCGTCAAGAAGGAAGATTTCCCTCCAATCAATCCCGCTCGTGTGGATGCTAAGACTGGGAAACAGATTGACTATTGGAGCCGTCTGCGTCATGCGGGCAGGGAGAATGCATTGATTCTGCAAGATGATGGTGTGGCAACGATGATACACTTCATGCCCAAGTTCATGCAGAACAACAATATCACCAGTGAAGATGTGAAATTCTTGACTAATGGTGGTATCACCAGCAACGCTGATGCTTTCATCAATGGTAAGGTGATTACCGAGAAGGATATTATTTGTCAGAACGGTTATATCCATCAGTTGGAAGGTGTGGCATTACCCATGGACAATATGGCCAATGTAATCGCCAACACAAAGGAGCCTGACGGAACACCGACATTCTCCATCTTCAGTCGCTTGCTTGACCGCTTCAGTTATCCGCACTACGATGCAACGCAGTCTGCCGAATACCAGCGTCAATATAAGGATAAGGGCGCAACGGAGGATGATAGTGTCTTCGTGAAACGCTATTTCAATGTTCATCAGGGACATAAGTTCACCCAAATGGACGATGGAACGGTGGTGCAAGACCAGTTGCCGTACGATCCAGGATGGAATCGCTATTCGTTGTATAGTGCTGGAGGTGCCATTACCTATCAGCAGGATGCTGCTGCCATGTTGGTGCCAACCGACAGGGCTATGCGTGAATATCTGCTGACCGACGGTGCCGACTTGCAGCAGCGTTATGCTGACGCTGGACCAGGCGAGACGGCCTGGGACAATGCCCCCGATGCTGTGGTGCTGCCTTTGCTGGAAAATGTCATGCTTACCAGTTTGAAGTCTGCCATCCCCAGCAACTTTGCCAGCATCAACAACTCGGCTAGTGAGCCTATGGGCGTGCAGAAGTCGGATATCGACGAGGTACTTTGGGCCTGCAACGGTGTGGTTTACAAAACTAACAAGGTTTATGTCGCTCCTGCCTATGTGAGTGTATTCTATCCTTGTATCATCCGTGCCGACGAGGACCTCTTCCTTACTTATACTGTAGTGACCAACGATAACAAGGTGGCCGGTGGTGAAGGTTTCTATGCTTACCTCAATAACATGGGTAACCAGTATGCTTTCTTCATCCCCACGGACAATGCCCTACAGTATTACTTCGACCCCGTTTCGTACAAGCGTACGGACACCAAGGGTAATTCGACGGCATTGGCTTACAAGTTTACCGTAAATACTGGTGGATATATCAATGCTGTTCCTTATCTCGTGGATTGGACCACACTCGACGCGAATGGACGCGGTACCATCGGTGCTATTTCTGATATCAGCCTGAGTACCTCTACTGGTTCTTCAGGTGATGTGTTCAACCACTTCAAGGATATTCTCAACAGTTCGCTTTGTGTCATCGACCCCGAAGAAGGTCAACTCGATCCGCAACAGCGTTTCTATCAGGCAAAGAACGGTGGCCCCGTTATTCTGCGCTGGGAAGGCGATCAGGTAACTGGTGTAGCAGGTTCGTTCCAGTACGAGCGTGGTTACTACATTCCCGTAACTCAGGAGTACGACAAGAGCAAGGGTGGTAATGGTAAGAGTTACATCATCGACGAAGAACCGTTGATGAGTACTTTCACCAGTCCTTATGCAGCCATCACGGAAAACGCCAACTTCGCTTCTTTTGCCAACATGCTGAAGAATGTGAACTTCCTCAACAAGGATGCGTATTCCAAGCATGCCACGATGGACTACTGTCTGACCAACCTAAACAACTATCATTATACCATCTATGTGCCGACCAACGAGTCTGTCGATGCTTTGGTGGCTGAACATAAACTGCCGACTCAGGAACTCATCGATGCCTTGTCTGGTGCCATCAAGGCTGCCCGTAGCAAGTATGATGACGCCAAGACCGCAGGAAATACGGAATTGATGGAGGAAATCAAGGCCGATACGATATTCATGAAGGAGCAGAAAGCCCAGATGGTGGAACTGCTCAACAACTTCGTGAAGTATCATATCCAGGACAATTCTGTTTATATGTATGGTAAGAGATACAATGGCGCAGCCTTCGAAAGTGCTTGTCTTAATCCCAAGACCAGCCGCTTCTTCAAGATTACAGTTGACTACACGAAGGGTAGCGATGAATTGACGGTGACGGACGAAATGAATCAGTCGCACGCTGTTGACCCCGCCAACTGTAATATCCTTACGCGCCAGTACTACTTCGATGGTGAGGATTTGTCGAAGAGTTCGCAGATTTATTCATCTTCGTTTGCCGTAATCCACCAGATAGACACTCCTTTGGAGTATTCTGAGAAATGCTATTACGACCCCGAAATCTACGACGAGGTACAAATCGTAATGGCAAAATATCCAGTGGCATCGGGCGCTCCAAGTTTCAAATCAATCAAGCGTAAAAGATGAAAACACTAAAATATACCTTAATAATTATCATGTGTCTGACATCTTCGCTTGTCAGAGCACAGATAGCGCGCGTCAGTGGTAGCGTTTCCGATGAGTTTGGTGAACTCCCTGGCGTAGCCGTGAAGGAAATCGACCCCTCTAATCGTGTCGTAAGCAGTACGGTCACGGATGGTAATGGTAACTTCACGATGGTCCTCAAGGATGGTAAGAAGAACAAACTCGTCTTCTCCTGCGTCGGTATGAAGCAGCAGACCATCTCGCCCATCACGAAGCAGGTTTATAAGATTACCATGGGAGCCGATGTGAAGGTCATGAAGGAAGCCGTGGTTACGGCCAAGAAGATGCAGAAGACCAGCGGTCTGGCCATCCCCGAACGAGAGGTTAGTTACTCGGCTCAGGGCTTGGATGCCAAGGAATTCGAGGGACTGGGTATTACCTCTGTCGATGAGGCCTTGCAGGGTCGTATCGCAGGTTTGGATATTATCTCCGGTTCTGGTAATGTCGGTTCTGGTTCACAGATGCGTCTGCGTGGTGTTACCTCTATTTCAACCCTCACCAGTAACGAACCTCTGATTGTTGTCAATGGTGATATCCAGACCGACCTCGATTTGGACGGCTTTGACCCTGCGACGGCTACCGATGAAGGTTTCGCCGAGTTGCTGAAGGTAAATACCGAGGATATTTTGAGTATTCAAGTGTTGAAGGATGCCTCTGCAACGGCCATCTGGGGTAAGGACGGTGCCAATGGTGTTATCGAGATTACCACCAAGCGTGGTACCCGTGGCCCCGCACGCGTTTCCTATTCTGGTAAACTTACCATCAACGAAAGAAATCATGGTATCAAGCGCCTGAATGGTGACCAGTACACCATGATGCTGAAGGAGGCTTATTTCAATCCTCGCCTTTCCGATACCGATGGTAACCTCCCCGAGTTGAACTACGACTATAGCGGATTCCCCGAGGCTTATATGTACGACAACAACACCGACTGGATGAAACTGGTTTCTCAGGTGGGTACCTTGCAGAACCACTACATCAGTGTTCGCGGTGGTGACGAGAAGACCCTCTTCCGTGTCAATGGCGGTTACGACCACCATGTGGGTAACATTATCAAGCAGAAGTGGGATCGTTTCTCTACCCGTATGGCCCTCGACTACTATGTCAGCGACCGTATTAAGATTGCGTCCGATTTTGCCCTGACCTACACCGACCGAAATGTGCCTTCTGGCGATGCGTGGGGTGTAGCCTTGGTGAAGATGCCGAACCTTTCTCCGTATTACGAATATACCAATGGCGTGCAGTCGAGCGACTATTATTATATGTTGCAGAAGGGAGCATATGCCAGCACCAACAACGATAAGTTGGACGGACAGCGCGGATTGTCCAATCCCTTGGCTGCTGCCAACTTGATTAAGGATAGCCAGCGTAACTACAACCTGACCCCGAAACTGGAGTTGGAGTATAAGTTGCTGGGCTTGGACGAAGACCACCATCAGTTGCGTTACAATGGTATGGTGTTCATCAATGTATCCAACGACTATCACGATACGGACTCTCCCCGTGAATTGAGTACGGCCAACTATATTGACACGCATAGTTCAACTTCTTACAGCGCCAAGAGCCTGTCGTTCACTACGCGTCATACCTTGACCTATCAGCCGCACTTCAAGAACAGCGACAACTACCTGACCATGTTGGGTCGTTTCGAGTTGTACAGCGGTAACAACAGTCACCAGAGTACAAGTGCCTATCGTTTGCCCAGTGGCGTTTCTTCGCCCTCGGCCGGAGGTTTGATTAGTGGTATGTCTTCGGGCTATGGTGAAGGAAAGTCGGTGATGTACATGTACACAGGTCACTATTCCTATAAGAGTAAATATTCTATCGACGGTACCCTCCGTATGGACGGTACGACCCGTTTTGGTCCAGACAAGCGCTGGCTGGCCAATATGTCTGTGGGTGGTCGTTGGAACATCATCGACGAGAAGTTCATGAACTGGGCTCGTGAAAAGGCTAAGATGAGTATGTTGTCTGTCAGCGCTGGCTGGGGACGCGTAGGTAATCAGCCGCGTTCGGATTATCTCTATATGAACAAGTATTCTACAGGTTCAGCCTATCTGGGTACCGTTTCTATGAGTTCCAGCGGCCTGAAACTGACGGAAATGGGTCCCGAGCATCTGACTTCTTGGAATGTCGGCTTCAATATGGGATTCTTCCAGGATAGGATAAAGTTCCGTCTGGATGTATATTCCCGTTTGACTACTGAGATGATGATGGCTGGCGGTATTCCTCACAGTACGGGTTATGGCTCGGTTGATGTTAAGAATGTCGGCAGCATGAAGAACCAAGGTTGGGAGTTCAACATCGATGGTAACAATCTGTTGAAGAAAGGTAAGTTCTCTCTCGACTTCTATGTGAACTTTGCCAACAACCACAACACCATCACCAAGATGGACCCCATCACGCTGGAAGGTCTGAATACGGACTTTGCGCGTAAGAACAACTCCGTATTGCAGCGTGTACAGATAGATAATCCTTTCGGTGCCATCTATGGTTTCCGTTGCTTGGGTACTTATCAGTACAACTTTAGCACCGCCCAGAACATCGTGAAGTATCAGGGTGCCGATGTATTGCAGGCATTGATTGATGCCGGCCACACCTATCCTGTAGCCTTGAACAGCAAGGGTCAGTTGGTACTCGACGAGAAGGGCAAGCCCATCCAGATGCTCTTCTGCTACAGCGAGGGCACAAGTCTGGGTAAGTTTAACGGTGGTGACGCCATGTATCAGGATATCAACCACGACGGTCAGATTAACGAACTCGATATCGTTTATCTGGGTAGTTCTCTGCCAAAGTTGACCGGTGGTTTCGGATTCACCCTGAACTATGGTCACTGGAGACTTTCAACGCAGTTCAACTATCGTTATGACTACGATGTGTTCAACCGCGCGCGTCTGAGCGTCGAGAATATGGAATCGACCAACAACCAGAGCGAGGCCGTGAACTATCGCTGGCGTAAGGAGGGTGATGGCGGTATCGGCAGTTACATACCCCGTGCGCTCAGCAGCTTCTATACGACTAACTTCAACACGCTGGTCAGCGACCGTTTCATCGAGGATGCCTCATTCCTGCGTCTGAACTACTTGCAGTTGAGTTATTCTTTCGATTCCAAGTTGATAAAGAAGTGGCACATGAGTCAGTTGAAACTGTATGCCAGCGTACGAAACCTGTTCTGCCTGACCAAGTATTCGGGTGTTGACCCCGAGGTCGGCTATGGTGGCTATAGTATTTCTATTGACGATGCCAGTACACCGGCTCATGCCCGTTCGTACACATTTGGTTTGAATGTCGAATTCTAAGGAAAGGAGAGCATGAATATGAAAAACTATAAGATAAAATCATTCTTATTGGTAGCAGTTGCTATCCTTACTTTGACGGGTTGTGCCGATTTCCTTGAGATTGAGCCCAAGACTTTCGTTTCCGAGGACAACTTCTGGAACGAGAAGACGGATATCGACCAGATGGTAATAGGCACCTATGTGAAAATGCAGCAGGTCGCTTTCATCCGCCGTTGCATCATGTGGGGCGAAACCCGTAGTGATAATATTGGAGAGGGTGTAGATTGTGCCGCCCAGACCGATATCTACCGTACCTTGAGGGAGTATCTGCAATCGACAAACTCTTACTCAAGTTGGTTGTGTTTCTATTCGGTCATCAACCAGTGTAATACGATTATCGAGCGTGCACCGGAAGTAAGTCAGAAAGACCCTGTCTATACAGAATCCGATGTGAAGGCTACTCAGGCTGAGATGGCTTTCATCCGCGATTTGTGCTACTTCTATCTAGTACGCGCATTTAAGGATGTACCATATTACACCTATGCCATCCAGAGTGATGCTGACGCAAAGCCCATCGGAGTGACGGACGGTGATGAGATTGTCCGTGCGCTGATAGCCGATTTGGAGTCGTGCGTTGGGGATGCCTTGAAGTTCTTCCCGAAGGACAAGGAAGCTGAGTTTAACAGTTCCTGCAACCGTGCCACACAGAATGCCATCTATTCGCTGCTGGCAGACCTCTGTCTCTGGGATGGACAGTATGACAAGTGCGTGACTTATGCACAGCGTGTCATCGATGCCAAGATGGATGAGTACAAAGAGAAGTATAGCACTTCGACAAGTACAACTAGCGGAAATGTAATGTTATTCAAGTGGGATGAAGACGAAGGCGAAGGCTATCCCTTGTATCCCTGCTATAGCGGTAACTATTTCGGCAACGACTATAATCAGATTTTCGGTTCTTATGGTAACAGTTTCGAGAGTATTTTCGAACTGGCCTTTACCTATGATGGTTCCGACAATCGTTATGTGCAGAACACGGCAGTCGGTGCTTTGTATGGTAACCATTATACAACCAAAGGTAATGCTGGAAAAGGTTTCCTGTGCAGTTACGAGGAGGTTGTAACCGACCCAGGAGCAACAGCCACGAATGCAAGTAACAGCCAGAGTAAGGTGTTTGACCATCGTTACGACTGTCGTTACTATACGAACCAGACCATTGACAACGAGTCAAGTTCGACTTCGTCGTATGTCTCTAAGTTTGTTACTTCGAATATATCTGTAGGGGAGTCTTCGGGCTCATCTTCCTTGCCTTTCTCGCAGCAACTTGCCGTATATTCGATTTATGACAGATCCAATTGGATATTCTACCGTCTGACCGATGTCATGTTGTTGCAGGCTGAGGCTTTGATAGAGCGTGCAGCCAACGACCAGTATGCTACGACTGACCTG
The DNA here is from genome assembly GCA_017960985.1 of Bacteroidaceae bacterium. Classification (GTDB taxonomy): domain Bacteria; phylum Bacteroidota; class Bacteroidia; order Bacteroidales; family Bacteroidaceae; genus Physcousia. The sequence continues at coordinate 61,788 of JAGCYD010000080.1, read as the reverse complement.
ATTTCGGGCACCAAATACGATGCAGACTTGAAGAAGGCCTTTGGCCTGATTTATGCCGTGAACCGTCGTAGTATCATGGTGGCCTCGAATGTAAACTCAGGAGACGCTGCAACCTACGACCTGAAGATAGCCCAGTATAACGATCGTGCGAACCTCCGTACCTTGTGTATGAAGGAGCGTCGTCGCGAACTGATGTTCGAGGGCAAACGCTGGTTCGACATGCTTCGCGTGTGTCATCGTGAGGGCAAGGTGGATTACATCAAGAACAATGTGCCTTCGAAGAGCGGTGGTTCTACTCCCGTGAACTACGAGGCTTTGTTCTGGCCTTACAATAAGCATGAAATTAAGACTAATCCCCTTCTGAAACAGAAATCCTACTATGGTGAGGATGATACGGAAGGTAATTTTACAAGTACTAAATAGCGGACGACGATGAAACAGATGAAGAATATTTATATCTTGCTTGTCTTGATCCTGACAAGCATCGGCGGAGCGGTAGTTACTTCTTGTACCGATGATATGGCAGAGGAAAACTATTATACCTTCACGGGCGAGATGATGAGTGACTATTTGCAGAAGCATGATGACTACAAACTGTTCGCCGAGATCGTGAAGCGTGCCACCGCCAGTCAGCGTGGTGTAAACCTCATGGACCTGCTGTCCGTGCGTGGTCAATATACCTGCTTCGCTCCCAACAACAATGCCGTGAAGGCTTATCTGGAAGCCAACGGCTATAGTAGTGTGGAAGACATTCCCGTGGATATCTGCGATACCATCGCGCGTACACATATTGTAAACGGAAAGGCCTACAATACGGTGGATCTTTCAGGCTCGTCGTCTTTGCCTACGGTAAACATGAACGATCGTTACCTGACCGTTCAGCCTGATACCGTGGTGAATCCCGAGGATGACCAGGATACTCTGTATGTCACTTACAAATTGAACCGCAGTGGTGTGATTATCTACGAACTGGCTAACGACTCCGTGGAAAATGGTATCGTTCAACCATTGGATGCCATGCTTTCTATCTCCAATCAGACCATTGCCGACCTGATGAGGGACAATGCCGAGGAAGCCGCAGCATTGGGTATCGAGGCCGCCAATGTCAGCCTCTTTTCCGAGGCCATGAAGATGACGGGTCTCTCCAAAATCATGAGTAACAAGGTCAAGGATTCTTCGTGGAATCCCGATGAGTACGAGGATCGTTCCGTATATTCCGGTGCCCAGTGGGACTATTGTCATCTCCCCGAGACCAAATACTATAAGTTTACGGTATTTGCCTGCCCCGATAAGGTGCTCCGGGATAAGTACGGTATCACCGACATAAAATCCTTCTACGACTATGCCTACAGCCTCTATGGAAATGAAGATTTCTACGACGATGCAGCGTTGTGGCAGGGCAAGAGTTGGGAAGAAGTGAAGGACAACGAAGCGGCCATGACGGCTAAGGGTAACCCCTTGCGCCGACTGATTGGTTACAACTGTCTCGACCGTCTGGGTATGTGCAACCACCGAAACGGATTGGTTACCATTTGTACCATTGCCACCGAGCAGGTCAATCCCTGTGAGTGGTATAGCACGATGGACTCCCTTGCTACTGTGAAGGTGGAATTCCTTACGGTTAGCAACAAGAATCAGGTCTATAGCGATAACGATGTCCGCAACTGCTTCTATCTGAATCGTGGCGATCGTGCCCGTGGCGATGTGAGCCCAGGTATCCGTATCTTCAGCGAGACGGAGGGTAGTTTCGTGAACGAGGCCCTGAACGGTGTATATTATACCACCGACGGTTTGGCAGACTATGGTAAGGAAGTTCGCGACCGCGTCTTCAATACCCGTATGCGTATGGATATGTACACGCTGTTCCCCGAACTGATGAGTAACACTATCCGCGACGGCCGTACGACCAACCGTATCGGAGACTCCAATAATCCGGACAAGGGCGTGACCAGTCCAAACTACTGGTTCCCCAACGGCTATTTGGACAATGTGAAGATTAACGAGGATGGTATTTTCCTGTTCCAGAGCCAACACAATACCTACTGGAGTTACGAGGGTGACGAATTCAACCTCGCCAGTGATGTGAACAACTACGATATCGAATTCTATCTGCCCAGTGTTCCGTCGGGTACTTATCAAATTCGATTAGGTTTCGCTAACATGGGTACACGAGGCATCTGCCAGTTCTATCTTGACGGCGAACCCAAGAACATCCCGTTCGATATGCGTTCCGATAACTTCGGAAGCCGCACTGGTTATTTTGAACTGACCAACTCTTCCAGTTATCCAGTGGATAGCGAGGAATGGGAGGCAGCCAAGAAGAATATGCACAATCTGGGTTGGTATCACGGACCGCGCAGTGTGTTCTGTATGAGTGGTGAAGGTCACGAGGACGGAACCAACAACCGTGGTTCGTACTTCTGTAACATTGAGCGTACTTGCCGCTTTGTGCTTTGTACCGCCCAACTTGACCAGAAGAAGCGTCACAAGGTTCGTATCAAGTCCGTTTGGGCTGTAGGTACGGCTTTGGTGATGCTCGACTACTTCGAAATCGTCCCCAAGAGCGTCTATGGCGTCGAGGGCGAGGGCTTGGCAGAGGATGATTATTAAAGAATTGACAATTGATAATTGATAATTGACAATTATATGAAGACGAAAAGATATATGAAGATTATGGCGGCAGTGTTGCTGGCTGGGGTTCCGATGCTCTGGTCGGCATGTACCGACGCATGGGATGACCACTACGGTGTCTATAATCCCACTGGCAATGCCTCCATCTGGCAGAACCTCACGGCTGACGAGGAACTGGCCAACTTTGTAGAGGTGCTGAGTGCCATCGGTTGCGACCAGACGCTGAATTCTCCCCAGCGGCATACCATCTGGGCTCCCAAGAACATGACTGCACAGCAGGCTGCTGAAATTATCGATATGTTCAACGCCGACAAGGAGGCTGGCCTGAAACTGGAGGACAACAAGGCTTACATCCAGTTCTTCCAGAACCAGACGGCATTGTATGACCAGAGTGTTTCTTCCCTGACGGACAGCATCATAACGATGCTCAACGGAAAGTACATGCACCTCTTGGGTACGGATTCCAAGTCTGGCTCACTGGCTGATATCGCTTTCAGTGATGCTGTTTTCTGTAGCAACGGTATTATTTATAAGACCGACGCCATGCAGCCCTTCGATGCCAATGTGCGTGAGAAGTTGGAGATGGATGGCCGTTTCGGAGTTTCCCGCAAGTCAAGCGAGATAACTTTCCCCTACCAGAACTTTGTGGAGATGATTACCTCCTACGACGAGTACGAACTGGATGAGAATGCTTCCGTTCCTGGTGGAGTAGTGGACGGTAAGACCGTTTATCTCGATTCTGTCTTGTATCTTTACAACGACCTGCTTTATGAATATGGTCATATTCAGCGCGAGGACAGTACCTATTGGGTAATCGCTCCCACAAAGGAGGTTTGGAGTCAGTTGTACGACAAGTACATCCAGTATTATGTCTATGACAACTCTGTTCCCAACAGCGACTCTCTGTCGAACGAAATGGCTTGTCGCAATATCATTCAGGGCCGTTTCATCAACGCCAGCAAGGAAAACAAATACAACCGTGCTCCCAACGATTCACTGGTGAACACGCAGTATTACCTCCGTCAGAGCCACAATCCGCGTCAGGATGTGTACTATAAGCCTTTTGCCGCGAATGGTGTGCTGAATGGTTTGGAAAGCATAGACTGCTCCAATGGTAAGATTTATGTCGATGACCAGGGCGTGATAGACCCGCATTCCACATTCTTTGGCCGTCGCGACCAAGATGCTACCTACTCCCGTTACATCGAAGTGCCCAAGAGCTCATCTGGTAGTGAGGATGCTATGGTCACTCGCCGTATGGAGTACATCGTGTACGGCACGACGGAGCAACAGGCTGTGGATGAAGACGGCAATCCTGTCTTCGATGGCGAAGGCTATCCTGTCATGGAAACCGTGGAAACCGACGAGGAGTTGAAAACCTACGACTATCTGCAGGTTACCAGCAAGGTGGATGCCGAGGGAACCAAGATTTACTACAAGATTCCCAACACCTTGTCCAATGTCTATTACAATATATATATAGTAACGACACCTACCAACACCAAGAAGGACCAGTTGCCTTGTTGGTTCCAGGTAGAGCACTCCGAGAAGCAGGAAAACGGTGCATACTCCAAGTCTGCCCTGTATAACAACCCCAATCCTGTAACATCTGAGGGTATGTCTGGTGACAAGGCTGTGGCCAATTCCGATGTCATCCTTTCATGCTACAAACCCGAGGAGTGCTATGTAGCCGATGCTGCAAAGGTGGATACGATTCTGATTCAGACGGCTGTCAAGTACGACTATTCGGGCTATGGCCTCGATGAAGGTGTCGTCAAACTCACCATCGGTTCTTGGGAGTCTGCTCCAGGTGCACAGCGAAATGTGCTTTACACCAGCACGCTCCGTCTGAACGAGATTATCTTCATCCCGTTCGAGGAAGAAGCCGATGCCATCGCAGCCGCTAACGATTTGGATGCGTTCAACGATGAAATACTCGAAGCAAAGAAAAAGAAGGAAAACTAATACCCTATGAAAAAGCTTAATATATTTTGTCTTTCTCTCCTGATGGTTTCTCCTCTGAGCCTGTTCGCCCAGACGGAGGAAGAAGAAACTGTCGAGGAAGAGACCGCGTCTGTGGTGCAGATTCGTAAGACTAAGAAACAGGAGGCTACCCGCAGCATTGTGGGTCGTGTGATTGGTTCCGACAGAAAAGAGCCGCTGGTGGGTGTCCTGGTACAGGGCGTCTCGGTGGATGGCTATTCATCGCTGACCGAGGAGGACGGTACCTTCAAGGTGGATGTTCCCCTCTATTGCAGCGCCGTTTCCGTTACCATACCGGGTTACAACACCATCCGTGTAGGCTTGAACAAGTCGGGTAACCTCGGTGATATCCTCATGCAGAGTGAGGCAGCCCGTCCCCTCTATGGTGCCGATGACAATATCTTCAACCATGTCAAGACTGGCTCGATGGAGTTCACGGCAGCCCGCAATGTGACGACCGAGGTGGGTAACCAACTCGGGGCAAATGTCCATACGGTTGCCCGTAGTGGCGCTCTTGCTGTGGGTAACTACATGAACATTGGCGGTGTCAATTCTTTGCAGAGTAATTCACAACCTCTCGTGGTGCTCGACGGTGTCATTCTCGACCAGCAGTATGGTCGCCAGATGATACATTCTGGTTACTACAACGATATGCTCACCAACATCAATCCCAACGATGTGGAGAGTGTGGAGGTTATGTCGAATGGTACTGCGCTTTATGGTTCCAAGGGTGCCAATGGTGTCCTGCTGATTAATACCAAGCGCTGTACATCGCAGACCACCCGTATCGAGGCCACGGTAAACATGGGCATCGAACTCGTGCCGAAGATGTACTCCCTGATGAACGGAACCGAGTACAAGAACTATGCTTCTGGTTTGCTGCAGAGCACAGGAACCCGTACTACGGTATTCAAGTTCCTCAAGGCCGATCCCAACTACTATTGGTATAATAAGTATAACAACAACACCGACTGGGCAGACCAACTGTACAAGGAGGCTTTCACCCAGAACTACTCCCTGAGCGTACAGGGTGGTGGTGATGTGGCCAACTACATGCTCTCGGTGGGCTATACCAAGGACAACAGCGTGTTGAAGGAGAACAACCTGAACCGTTTGAACATCCGTTTCAATACGGACATCAAGATTACCAAGGCGCTGTCTATGCGCTTCGATGCGACATATACGAACCAGACGCGTAAATTGCAGGATACAGGTGCTCCCGAGACTTACGACGAGAAGTCTATCACCAGCACCACCTTCCTGGCTATGGCAAAGGCTCCTATGCTGAGTCCCTATTCCTACGCCAACGGACAGGTGAACCGCAACCACTTGGATATTGTCGATGAGGACTATCTCGACGAGGTATCTTCGTTGGCCAATGCCAACTATCGTCTGGCCAATCCCGTTGCCGTTAATCACTACGGTACGGCAGAGAACAAGAACTACTTCGACAATTCGTATGTGAACCTTGCCATCACGCCCAAGTACCAGTTCAATAAGCATCTTTACTTGAGTTCGATGTTCAGTTACACTTCGGTGAACACCAACGAGAAGTATTATGTCGCCCTCAATGGTGTTCCTTCCTACTATGTCGCTTCTCTGAAGATGACGATGGAGAACGAAATCGGTAGCCAGTTCGGTAAGCAGAACACGATAAACAGTGATACCAAACTCGACTGGAACAACTCTTACAAGGGTCATAACATCCACCTCCAGGGCGGTTTCCGTTTTATCAACGACAGTTACTCCCTGAACACCCAGCATGGTTACGACACGGGTAACGACAAGACTCCGTTCCTCGACGATGCCAGCAACAAGACCGCAGCGGGTGTGAACGAGAAGTGGACCGACCTCAATTGGTACGCTCAGGCACAGTATAACTATGCCAACCGCTACTATCTCGAGGGTGACCTTGCTATCGAGACCAACTCGCAGTTCGGTCGCGATGCCAAGAGCGGCTTCAAGTGCGGTGGTGTTGTCTGGGGTGTATTCCCCAGCGTTCAGGCTGGTTGGGTACTCACCAACGAGAAGTTCTTCAATGTACGCGGTATCGACTACCTGAAGTTCAATCTCGGCTATGGTGTCAGCGGTAACGACAATCTGTCTTACGATGCTTCGCGCAGTTATTTCACCAGTTCCTTGTTCCTCAACAAGGTTTCGGGTCTGACCCTGACCAATATCGGAAACACTGAACTGCAGTGGGAAACCACCAAGCGCTTCAATGCAGGTATGCAACTCCGTATGGCACACAATCGTCTGGGTATCGACTTCAATTATTTCAAGTCGTGGACTGACAACCTGCTTACTTTCCAGGAAATAGGTTTCCTCAGTGGTCTCGACTACAACTGGGGCAATGGTGGCTCGTTGGAGAACTACGGTGTTGACCTTACCGTCAATGCGCATCTCCTTTCCCGCAAGAACTGGAACTGGAGCGTAGGCGCCAGCCTTGGACACTATGTGAACAAACTTACGGCACTCCCGAATGGTAAGACTTATCTAGATACCGATGTGCTTGGTGGTACGATTCGTAGCGAGATTGGCCATGCCATCAATCGCTTCTACGGCTATCGCACCAATGGCGTATATGCTACCAGCGAGGAAGCAAGGGATGCTAACATCTATATCGAGGATGCAACAGGCACCAAGACTTACTTCGGTGCGGGCGATATGAAATTCGTCGATATGAATGGCGATGGCAAGATTAGTGATGCCGACCGCACCATCATCGGTGATGTTACGCCTACAATCTATGGTAACTTCTTCACCAGCCTGTCGTGGAAGGGTTTGGCTTTGGAAGCCAACTTCAACTACAGCCTCGGCGGTGATGTCTATAACTACATGCGCCAGCAACTCGAGAGCGGCAGCCGCTTCATGAACCAGACCTCAGCCATGCTCAATCGTTGGGCAAACGAAGGTCAGGTTACGGATATCCCCAAGGCCACTTATGGTGACCCGATGGGTAACAGCCGCTTCAGCGACCGTTGGATTGAGGACGGCAGTTACCTGCGTCTCAAGACACTCACGCTCAGTTATAAGTTACCTCTCAACAGTACTTACATTCAGGGTATAACCATCTGGGGACAATGCAACAACCTGTTCACCGTCACCAAGTACCTCGGTACCGATCCTGAATTCTCTATGAGTAACAGCGTATTGGCACAGGGTATTGACCGCGGTCTCCTCTCGCAGGGACGCAGTTTCCACCTTGGCGTAAAGATTAACCTCTAATTACCGCAGAAATATGAAACTAAAGAATATGATATCAGTTATCAAACGAGGCCTCCTCTCGGGAAAGGTAGGTGGAGGTTTCCTCTGTGGTCTCTGTCTGCTCAGTACCCTCAGTGTCACGACTTCGTGCGAGGATATGCTGGACAAGGGTAACGACTATGTCATCTATGCCGATGACCGTTTGATTTCCAATCCGGCGGACACGGTAACCTCTGTGCTTGGTATTCTCAACAAGTTGCAGGGTATCGCCGTGCGCACCAATCTGTTTGGTGAACTTCGTGCCGATTTGGTTGAGGTTCGTGACAACGCCACCATCGACATCAAGGACATTGCTTCGCTCGAGATTGGCGACGACAACGCCTATAACAATCCTCGCGATTATTACGCTGTCATCAACAACTGTAATTACTTCCTGGCACATGCCGATCCCAATGCTGGTAATGCAAACCGCAATGAGAAGTATTTCGAGGCCGAGATTGCCCAGGTGCACAGCATTCGTGCGTGGACCTACCTGCAGATGGTGCTCGTTTATGGTTCGGTGCCTTTCGTCACAGAACCTATCGTGAAGGAAAATCAGTCCCACGAGGATGATTATGACTGGTACGACCTTCAGCAGATTTGCCAGTACTTCATCAACGACCTGATGCCCTATTATGGCAAGGCATATCCCGAATACGGTTCAATCGGTGGCGACATCGACCCGGAACTGTGCTTCTATCCCACACAGGTTGTCATGGGTGACCTCTACCTTTGGTTGGCTGCTTGTACGCAGGACAAGGAGATGGCCAAACTGGCCGCTAAGGCTTACTACGACTACATCATTTGGGACCTCAACGGAAAGCAGTATCTCTATACGACCAACGCACGCGTTTATTGGGGCGAGACCGCACTCAAGGAAAGCCGCTTTATGATGGGTCCCAGTGGTGCTGCAACCAATTTTAACCAGATGAGAAGCGCTTGGGGTACTCAGGTGCAGGAGTTCGTTACGGCCATACCTATGGACTCTGCTTCTGCCGATGGATACTACAACGAACTGCGTAAACTTTACAATGTTCAGTATGAGGAGGGTGGAGAACTTATTGAAGCCAGCATTACGCCCAGCAATGTCATCCGCGACCTCAGCAAGGCACAGACCTATGTAGGCTACTATACCGACGGTATCAGCAAGCGTTGGGTAACGCTACAGGAAAGTGACTTCACCGAGGAGGAGATTAACGATGGTTACTTTGGTGACCTGCGTTTCTGCGAAGATTTCCTCCAGCGCACTACGAAGTACAACTCCAAGGAAGTCGATTTGCAGTACATCATGAAGCATCGCTACCAGCATATCGGTATCTATCGTTCGGCACAGATATATCTGCGTATGGCTGAGGCCCTCAACTATGCAGGTTATCCCCAGTTTGCCAAGCAGATACTTACCATGGGCCTCTCCGACGATGTTATCCAGTGCGAGGTGCTGCGCTTCTATCCCACCAAGGCAGACTCTGCTTACATCCAACAGTTTGAGTTCAACGATACCTACTTCAAGCCGTATGTAAACAACTATGCCATCAAGACCCGCTATGGCGTGGTATATGGCTGGGAGCCTCAGGCGCGTTCCGATAGGGAACTGACCTCTTGCAACATGTGGGGTATTCATGGGCGTGGTTCTGGCTATCCTTTCATGGATCCCAACTATGCAGCTCTTGCCGTTGATAGTACCACTTATCCCTACGATGTTATGGGTAGTATCGGTAAGCAACCCGTCAAGGGTGACTATCCTTATCCCTCCGAGGGCGAATTGCTGAAGAAGAACTTCAAGCCCGAGAGTTGGACACGCTATCCCTATCAACTTACTGTGGCAGAGTACATCTCATTGTACAATATCGTCTTGAGCATCCGCGACCAGCGTAAGTACAACAATACGGGTACCTTCGACAAGTACGATAACTATGTGGATAGTGTATCCAAGTACCGCAGTTATCTCGCATTGCAGGAGGAAACCGACCGTCTCGACGATATCTTCGCTGACGACCTCGCTGCCTACAATGCCCGTGTCAAGGTATTCCAGGATGCCGACTATGCTTGGCGTGAGCAGACCTACAACGATCCCGCTCTCGTGGCACAACAGCAGGAGATTATCGACCGCTGCATCCTCGACGAGCAAGCGCTTGAACTGGTTTACGAAGGCAACCGCTTCTACGACCTCATGCGCCGTGCCTACTGGTATGGAGACAACTCCATTCTGGCCAATGCCGTCAGTCAACGCAATGCAGCCGTTGGTTCCCGTCTCAGCGACCGCCACAATTGGTTCGTTAAGTACAAGGGCAAGTTCGGCTTAAAGTGAGTGCAATGCCCTCAAGCTTGCTTGAAAGGGTATTGCCGAACGGAACCGAACTCGACCGGGTCAAGTTTGGCCTAAGGTAAGCCCCAATCAAGATAAAAGCAGCCACACTTTGCGGTGTGGCTGCTTTTGTTATGATTTATCAGGGCAAAGTGTGGCTGCTTTTGTTGTTACCTATCTCTATGCTCAATACCATTAATGGTACTTCTTCGTACCATATAAGGTACTCTTCCGTACCACCTATGGTATTCCCCAGTACCATATATGGTACGAGGTCGAACGGCACTTTCCTTTGGCCTGAGCGGCGCTATCCTCTAGCCTGAGCGGCACTTTCCTTCGCTCCGAGCGGCGCTATCCTCTAGCCTGAGCGGCAGTTACCTTGGCTCCGCGTGGCAGTTTTCTTTGGGTTGAGCGGCACTATCCTATTATATTGGTGGATAGTGGAGAGTGGGTAGGGGAGAGAGGATACCAATCGTTAATTCGTCAAATTGTAAATTGTTAGATTGTCAAATGACATCTTGTCTGACCCATTTACCACCTTTGTTTGAATTATTACCCTCCCCTTCATTTGAACTATATGTAACCCATGTCTTGACCTGTTTGTAGCCCCTCTAAAATGGGTAATTTTCATTAAAATATTGAAATATAATCATTTTTATGTGCGAAAAATTTGTAGGTTGATTCTTTTTTCATACCTTTGTTGCAGATATATCACAGCGGTGGTGTAATTAGAGCGGATTTAGGGCGAAATCCAACGGACGAACATATAATGTCATGAATAAAATCTTTACCAATCTGATGACGACAGCCCGCACATTGCTAACTGCGGTGCTGATCGTCATCGGTTTTTCTTATTCACTAAAGGCATGGCCGCAAGCCTCGTACAATGATACCTACACCCAAGGCGTAACCATCGATTCGGCAGCGGGTGAAGGGGCGAACTTTTTCCTTTATAACATCGAAACAGGAATGTTTCTGACAGATGGTATGGACTGGGGTACACATGCCACAGTAGATCATGCTGGCCGTTTGATTACTTTTGCTTCTACGGGTACAAACACATATTCTCTCTATACCCAGTCCTTCTCTGTGAATAATGGGGCGCAAGCGAAAGCGGGCTACATGACAACAAATGGCTATTTGGATACGGGTACGAATGATGCCAACTGGGTGTTTACTCCCGTCGGTGTGTCGGGATATACAAATGCTTATACCATCAAGAATAGCGATACACAATATTTGTTTTTTGATACGGATTCACGCGTACAAGTGGGTGAAAGTACGGGTGATGCCGCTTCTTATTGGCTAATTATTCCCATGAGTACGCGGCATTACCATTGTGACTATACCTATTACTTGCAGAATACCGATTTTAACCGTCCGTGGGATCGTCCTATCTGGACTGTTGATGGAACATGGACAAATCATGCGGGTGGCCTCGCAACTAATCGTTGCGCAGAAACATACCGCGCGACTTTTGATTTAAGTCAGACCATAAATGAATCAGTTCCCAATGCGACCTATAAGTTGTATGCGCAAGGCTTTGCTCGTAACGATGGGGGTACAATTCCTCCAGTTTTGTATGCCAACACCAGCGAAAGCGCATTAAGAGCATTCAATGCTGGCGGTGAGGGAACGGATGCAAGTATGAATGGTGCTAGTACCTCGTTCTCGGCAGGTTATTATGTAAACAATGTCACAACGACTGTGAGTGATAATACCTTGAAAATTGGAATTAAAGGTACGGATGCAGGTTATTGGACTATTTGGGATAACTTCGTGCTGAAGCAGTTACCGCTATCGGCCAGTTCGGGGGACAATCTGGTTGCTAATCAGTGGTATGCTTTCGAAATAAACTCTACGGCGGAATATAGTATATCCTCATCCGCATCGGCTACCATATACTATACGCAAACAGGAACAGACGGCTGCCCCGATCTTTCTACTGTCACAAGCCAAAATGTGAATACTTCTACTCCTATTGGTCCCCTCACACTTTTCGAAGGGACGACGCTCTATGTGTATTCTTCGGCTGCTGTCACGCTCACATTCTCCACTCTCCCAACAACCCCAGCCACGGCGGGTGATATGTCCGATTTGTCCTCTGCTATCTCCTTGGCTGTTTCGAATCATACTCTGGGTTTTGAAGATGGCGAATATGCTCCCTACAACAATGTTGCTGCAATAGCATTTTTAGAGGAGGCTCTCTCTGTTGATACTTCAAATCCAGCCGGTTATACACATGCCTATATTGCAGGTCTTATCTCTGCTCTCAATAATGCCAGTTGGACGGCCAATGTAGGCGAAGTAAATGCCATCTATTGGTCGCTTGATGGTAGTGTCTATACATCTGGCGGTGAATTTGCGGCAACAGGATTTACAAATAATTCCGACACAGGCAGACTGCGTGTTTCTGCTAATCCTTCGAGCAATACGGGATTGGGCAATGTAAGCCCAACCATGGCGTTGTGGTTGCGTTTTGGTAATAGTACAACCTACGGTACCACCACTGGCTATACCATGCCCTTGAAAGCATCGACCAATTATAAAATGACTTTCAAGTACGGTGGATGGGGTGACTCGTCCGGGACGCCTACTATTACGATAAGTAATCCTAATGGTACGACAATAGCCACAAAGACACTCACAGATGTGGTGGCTAGCCATAATGCAAACAACTGGACTTCTGTAGCCATATTCTTCGAAACGGATGCCGAAGGCAATTACACTTGGAGTACGACATCTCAGGATGGCCATCGTCCAGCCTATGCCGAACTCAGCATTACGCGTGCCACGACCTCCGACCTTCCCGATTTCCCAGACTATAGTGCGACACCGATGAATGCCGATGTGAAGAGTGCATATCAGTCAGCTCGTACCACCTATCAGGCAGGAAAGACATTCGAAGGCTATGCGACCATGATGACTCGAAAGGAAGCGGCCGATGCTAGCATCGCGGTGTATGAGCAGATTCTAGCTCTTACAGGGAAATTAAACTCTGCGAATCAAATTGGTGATATTCCGGCGGCAAGCATTACGAGTAGTGCCGTTGTGACGAACTACACGAATGGAGTGTATGAAACACTAGACGATGTGATATCAACATGGAAGACTTTTGTATCCGAATATTGGAACGCCAACGCCACAGCCAATGCCAATATGACGGCCTTTATCCTTAACCAAGGCTTCGAGATGGGTGATTTGACAGGGTGGACCTTGCCTAATGGGGCTTCAGGAGGCGATGGCTCCTCGGTAACCTCAAGCGCGGCTCACATGAATCCCTCTTCGGTGGCTGAAGGAAGTTACTTCTTCCATACATGGTGGTCGGGTAACCCCATTACCCAGACACTTACAGGATTGCCCGACGGAACCTATCGGATGTCCGTAAGAATTTCCACCAATGACCAGACTTCGGCACGCTATGTGGCTCTTACAACTGATGCAGCCCCCAATACATATCAAAAATGCACGATTGACGGAAATGGGAATGGAGATGCCTATAAAACCTGGCAACCAGCCTTTACCTTCGATTTTGTGGTAGGTGATGGCGCTGTCACAATCGGTGTCAAAGGTATGAATGCGGATGGTACGGAGGTAAATGGCTATATGGCATACAATGCCGATGATTTTCGATTGACTTACTTGGGCGGTGGCGTTGTCGGATTCCCTGACCCAGCCAACGATGTGGATACAAGCAAGCCGATGAATGCTGCGGAGAGAACGGAATATACAACAGCGAGAACGGCCTATACTGGTGCAAAGACGGCTACCAACTATGTGAGGTTGGTGAAGGCTCGCGAAACGGCCCTTGTCAGCATCGATGCCTACGAAGATGCCAAGAATGCCCTTGACTCTCTTCAGGCCTTGATGACGAACACCAATGTCTATACCTACGAGGCATATAGTACGCTGTACGGTCATTATGAAAAGAGCAAGACGATGTACGACCACGAGACGATGGGCGACACCTATGCAAGCAACCTTTACAAAGAGTTCTTCGGTAATCGTGGTGTAGGACAGAAGCCAGTACCCGTTGTCCCATTCCTTGCCAGTGCATGGATGGCATACGAGCAAACCAGTAACAGCGACTATTCGGGCTACTCTGCTGAAGATGGTAATTTCCATTGCAACACATGGTCTGTAGAGGGTGACACGCACGACTATTGGGTGCCTTTCATGGAGTATTGGAGCGGAAGTGCCTTGACGCCCAGGACCCTGCAGGCCACGGTAAAGACCACAACGGGGTCAAGTACTCTTAGTCTAACGGGAAAACTGCGTGTGATGACGGATGGTAGTGTTCCTACGCATGTGAAGATGCGCATCTATTCAGAACGCACGGGCGGATTAACGGAGTATTCCAGCGGAACGAAAATTTCTAATGGAACAATCACTTGGACGCGAGTCGGGAGCACAAACTATTATGTTGCAGAACCGACGATTACAGACGCCTATGCCGACGAGGTGGATGAAAATGGTGACGGTCTATACGACTTGCATATCCAGTTTATAGTAGAAGATGGCACCAATGTCAGTTGGCTGGCCTTCAAGAATCTGAAATATACGGGAACGGGAGTGGACCTTTCCGCTATCCGTACTTTGAATACCAATTTGGGAACGGCTATTGCTGCGGCTGACACTCATAAACTGGGCTTCGGCGAAGACGAATATGCCCCGTACACCAATGTAGAGCAGTTGGTGGCCAAGACGAATGCAGAGGCGTACAAGACCATTATCCAGAGTCTGCTAAATGAGTATGATGCTGTGCCACGAACCAAGACAGCAGAACAAGTCATTGCAGGTGTGAACTACGCTCTTTCTACCTATGCGTTGAGAGCATTGCAGGCTGCCAACGAAAGTTGGACGCAGAACGCGGAAGAGATGAATGGCATCTACTGGACCAGTAACTATACCACAGATGATATAAAGGATTTCGTGATGTACGACGATGAGGGTACTCACGCTTTTAGAACCATCGAACCTTCGGGTTGGGACTTGGCTGGTCGCCACGATGCCTATTCTACCCGTATGAACAAGTTGGGCGTGAATACGACTCAAGATACTGGTTTGGTTGGCGTACCTGACAGTACCTGTTTGATGATTAAGTTCGATACAAACTATGGTATGCAACCAGGCTATACCTTACCCCTGCTTCCGAATACGAAATATGCACTTGTTTTCCTCTATACCAACTGGGAGGATAGGGATAAAGAAATACGAAAGCAAGTAGATATCACGATAGAGAACAGCGCATCGAATAGTTCTGTCACTCCATCGGTAGCCTATTATCAGGTTGCTGAAAACGAGAAGGGTAACTTCGATGCACAATATTGGAAACTATACACAGCGACTTTTACCACTCAGGCAGACTATGGCTCGGATGGTAAATATGATGACTATGTAATTACCTTCACGAAGAATCGCGAATATACTGGTTTAGGTGGTAATGGACAGTTGCAGGTGGCCATGGCCGATTTCTACCTGTTACGGTGTTTGGACGATTACACACTGACGGCAGATGGACGGACGGAAGCTGCTACGGCGAATATCGGTGACAATGGACTTAGCTTCAAATTGAATAATGGTTCTGCAGGAGCATTATCTGCCCCACCGTCGCTCGCAGTGACGAATGTCGCCCTGAAGCGAACCTTCAACAGTGGAGCCTGGAACAGTTTGGTGCTGCCGTTCAATATGACCCAGAGTCAGGCAACGGAAGCATTCCATCTTGGTGGAGATACGAGAATTTGCTACTATGTGGGCGCTACATTCGACGACGACGAATACATGGCCTGCCGACTTCGCTTCAAGAGTCGTCCTTGTGGCATTATGGCCAATGTGCCAATTATCATCTGGGGTGATGCCACAAATGCCACGAAGTATAACGGAAGTGATGCGGCCCATACGCTCAAACAAAATTTGGTGGTACTGAAGATGCCTTCTGCCATTTGGAATGGCACTGCACAGCCTCAGGTTGTGGATGGGCGTCCGGGAGCAGCACAAGGTTATGATGATGTGGTAGAAGGAGACAAAACTCCCATATATAATTATGTGGGCACCTATAAGACAGTCTATATCCCCAAGCATGGTGTGTACTTTACCAATAGCACGGATAATACATACAAGAAGAGTACGGCGGGCACCACGAGGTTGCGTCCTACGCGTGCCTACTTTAAGGATATGACGGTGGATGAGTATGGAGAAAGTCATGTAAAACTCGCCAACTTCTCGGTGGACGACATTGAGACGGGTATCATGGCTATCGAGGAGGATGGTAGTTTGAATGTGGTGACGGGCAGCAATATCTATAGCCTCGACGGCAAACTGGTACGCCGCAATGCTACCACGCTAGACGGACTGAGGAACGGCCTGTACATCATGAATGGAAAGAAATACCTTGTAAAATAACTCAGGAGCAGAGGATTGACGACGATGAACAAGAGAAGATATGTAACTCCTGAGGCAAGAGCAGTACCCAGTGATATGACCCAAGTGATAGCCGCCACGGTAAACGGAATGGATACCGGCGGCAATGATCCAGGAAGTGGGGGATATGGTGATGACGACGATGCCGGTGTGAAAGGCGAAATCACCATGGTGAATCTCTGGGACGAGGAGTGGTGATACAAAAAGGGAGGCTTGTTTGAGCCTCCTTTTTCTTGACCTATTTGTATCCCCACCCATGAATTATTTATTACCCCCAACTGTTAAACTTTCTTAAAATTCGACGATACTTCTCGGTAGTGCCGAAATTTCTTGAAGAAATTGTTTGCCCATTCCGCAGGGTTGGGGTATATTTGCAAAAATATAAGGTAGCCCGAACTATGGGTAGACGAAAAAAGCAAAAGAAACAAAAAACGAAAACAAAATTATAATATAGCTATGAAGAAAAAAGGATTTTTTGCAGTAGTGAGAACGAAGTTGTGGCTTCTTGTGACCGTTATGTTGTTTGCGGGTCTCACGGGCGCAAGGGCACAGGCCTCGTACAATGTTACCTACACCGAGGGTGTGGCCATAGGAAATGTGACCAAAAACAGTGCTGAGTACTTCTTGTATAACATCGAGGCAGACATGTTCCTTACTGGTGGTATGGATTGGGGTTCGCGTGCTACAGTGGACCATGCTGGTAAGAAAATAGAGTTTAGGGATGGAACTAACGGTTATTACTTGCATACTACTTATCATTCGGCCAATGGTGTAACGAATGATGGTTTCTTAGGTGATAACGGCGGAATTTTTACGGATAATGGTTCCAGTTTAGATTGGGTGTTTGAACCCGTTACTGTTGCTGGCTACACGAATGTCTATAAGATAAAAGATGACGCTTCGGGCAATTATCTTTACTTCAATTCTGCAGATACGCGTGTGAATGCAGATGAAGCTTATACAACTAACAATAAATTCCATTGGTTGATTATTCCGCGTACGGGTACCACATTGTCTCCTGCTTCTCGTAATGCCAAGTGTGACTATACCTATTATCTCCAAAACACGGACATGAACCGCTTCTGGGAGCGCGCAGTGTGGGCTGGTTGTACATGGGGGAATGACAACATATTTGGCACTGGTGGTAATGCAGACAACCCTTGTGGTGAGAAATATCATGCTGCACTTGATTTCTATCAAGCCATAGCTACTGTGCCTAATTCCCGGTATAGAATTTATGCTCAGGGTTTCTACCGTCAGGATGATAACGGGACCAGTGCGGCTCCATATTTGTATGTGGGTCCAGAAGCAGAAGCAGCGGAAAACAATAAAACCGTTCTGGCCGTATATGATCCAGATGAAACTGCAGCTAATATGAATGGTGCCAGTACTTCTTTTTCGGAAGGAAAATATGTAAGCACCGCCGTAACGAACAACGCAGTTACTAATTTGCGCGTAGGTGTCAACATTGTGGCCAATGACCAATGGGTGATTTGGGATAACTTCACTCTGAAGCAGTTGCCTATGTCTGTTGCTTCTGGTACGGCGCTGACTGCAGGACAATGGTATGCCTATACGATAGAAGAGGCTGGCATGTATAGTGTCACTTCTACTGGAAATTCAACGGTGTCATATACCCAGAATGCTACGGACGGTATCCCTGATTTGGGAACGGTGAAAAGTTCTAGCATCACCAACACGGTTGGTATTGGTGTAAAACTGTCAAAGGGAATCTTCTATGTATTCTCGTCGGCTGCTGTTACGCTTCATGTTGCTTATGCCAATATAGATGTGACGGACATGTTCTTGACCGACCCCGACTTCTCGTCGGCTACGGCACAGACGGCCAATGTGGCAACGAATACTGCGAATTCTGTTTCGGGCTGGAAGTCGGATACAAATTATAGCTTTGCTGGTGGAGTGTTTACTTATGGCAGTGGATATACTTGTGGTGGTACTCAAGGTCGTGTACCTGAGACCAATCCAGAAGGTACTACCGAAGGTAAGTGCTTGGGTCTTGATGCTAACTGGCAAGGTAGAATCTACTATTATCAGTATGTTGCGATTCCTGCCGGAACCTATACCATTGAAATGCCTGTATATAACAGTAATGCCACAACGACATTCAATCAGAGCTATTTTGGTTTCATAACTGATGGTGGTACAAACTATGTTACTTCCACCACACCTCCTGCAAGTGGTGAGTGGAGCACAATGTCCGTATGTTTCACCCTTACTCAAGCCACAACGGGAAAGATCTGCGTGGGTTACACGGGTGCAAATTACGCCCTAGCCAGTCAGCCCATATTCTTCATCGATAAGGTGAAGATTCTGCGCGACGGGCCTCTCTATGAAGTCACCAACGACTTGCTGGCCGATGCAGATTTCTCCAGTGCAACGACTTATGCAAATATAGGCTCTGGTAATGCATATGATGTTTCTGGTTGGAGTCATGCAGAAGGAGCTACATATAGAGGTGGTGCTTTGGCTTATTCTCCAGGCACGGCTAAATTAGGTGATTATTCAGTTCCGTCAACTAATCCTAACGGTGGAACGGAGGGTAAATGTGTTGGTGTATTGCCCAGTGGTACTAATAGATATATATACTATTATCAAACCGTGACGCTTTTGCCAGGTACCTATACACTGGCCGTGCCTACATATAATGCTCATGGAACGACTGCAATGACTACCAGTTATACTGGTTTCCTAAAAACTACCAACACAGATCCTGCGGCAACGGGTTCCGTTACGAGTACGGCGGCAAACATGGGAGCCACGGGTTACCCAACGGCAGGGAACTGGAAGATGCAAGGCACATCTATAACGGTAGATGCCATTACAACAGTGCGTGTTGCTATTGGATATAAGGGAGGAAGTAATAATGTTGGCAATAATCCCGCATTGTTCTTCGACCGTGTGCGCCTATATTATGTCCCTGCTGTGGAACAACTTGGAGGTTATACCGTATGTAATAATATAGCGGATCTTGCTGACGATGATTATTACTATATGCTGTTTGATGCAAACTCCAAGGGTGCATACACAGTCTCAAATGCCGGAGGCTATCAAAATACTTGGGCAACATATCAGGCCATGGATGATCCCAGATATATTCCAGCCCAAGTGTGGATGATTAACGACGAGGGCAGTTCTCAATACTCTTTCCAAAGTATTGTGGATAACTATTATATGACCACGGGTAATCCTAACACATGGAATGGAGCCATGAATAAGGATATCAATGGGAACTACGGAAAATACACGGTTACTCTTACTGATGGAGTCTATCGAATATCTTCAGTCGGAGCTGGAGGACAACTTGGTCCGTATCATGACGGCTCTGGCGAGGTGAATTTGAACGCTGGCGCTGGTGCTCGAGCTTTCGACAATCCTGGCTATGAGGCTGTGGCAGGTAATAAGGATGCGGCTAGAACTGCAGGTTTCTATATAGCCCGCATATTACGAGATGAGTATAATGCCAGCCGTATTACCAGCAGGACATTGATAGCTAATGGATGGAGTAAGGTGACAGACTCCAAGGAATTAGGATGCAAAGGATACGAATACCTGCTCCTTGATTGTAATGAAAATGGAGTAGAGAGTGGACGAATATTGCAAAGTGAAGGAACAGGCACACGGCAAAAATACAGAATGCTTACTTCTGGGTCAGAACCAGCCGATGCACAGAAGTGGTGGATGGGTAGTCATCCAACCGAAACTAGTCGTTACTACTTGCAGAATGTGGACGACAATTCCTTCATGTATTGTATTGCGAATTGGAATATGAGTTCCACGGCAAGTGTGGCGACAGACCACACGGATTTCATCTTGAATCCTGCCGGTGGTTTGTGGACAATGTCGAATGGTATAAGTACTGGAGAATTTGTCGGAACATACGCTAACACTACATATAATCCTTATCAAGGAGAAGATTGTGCTGCCAACAAGGCTGCAGGCGCGGGTAAACGATTGTTCTTGATTCTGCGTCGCCCGACGGGTACGGTAGCCCTCTTGAATCCGGACGATGAAGGCTGGGAAAAACTGAAGGAAATCCCCTCCAATATTGACGATTACTTCTATGCCTATTTTAATAAGGGCGTTTCTGGACTGGGCCTTCGCCTGGAAGACGGCGATGGACGCCAAGACGGGCGAAAGACTCCGTATTACAAGGCTAACCTTGCCCCCAACACCGATAGGGCTGGTGTTTGGACGCTGACTCGCGACCCATTGGGTACCAGTGTGGTGAACACCAACATTACCGAACAGCGCTACTTCCTGCAAACGCGTGAGAATTGGCCTTGGGCATACCATGCACTGGACAATGGCGGATGGAATGTTGATTGGGCTGTCGGCAATAATGTCGATTGGGGCCGTGTGATACCAGAATATCAGAGTGCAAGTGACGGATGGTATGTCATGAATGGTAGGTTGTCTTGGAAAATGGTACACGATGATGTGGAAGATAAAGATGTGGAAACTATCGTGGACTATGGTACCGCCGGTTCAGAACCCTACTATCTGGGCCCGTGGAGTTCAGTGGATGATGGCAAGGAAATAGCCTTCAATAAGCATGTGGGTGCTGCCGATCTTCTCGATGTGTATGCTATCACGCGCGGTAAATATGTAAAGCAGGATATAGGTTCGCGCCAGGGTGTACACGACATCTCGTATGTCATCAATAATCCTCATGGTACACAGTTTAGTTATCGTGCTACTCATCCTGCACCCTTAGGTTGGAAGCAACTTGATGCAGCAGGCGAAGAAACCACTACGGCCTTCTGGGTACAGGATAACTTCATGTTCCAAAATAAGGGCGAGGGTGATGTGTTCTACATTGAGGCATGGGATACGAGAGCTTTGTCCAACCGTATGATATATCAGGAATATTCCGATATGCCCGAAGGAAACTATACGCTGACGGTAAAGACAAACTTGTACGACCCCGATGGTACAACGGGTGCTTACTTGTTCATTAATGGTGAACAGGTGGATTTGGGTACGGCAGACGAGCACGGTCTTGCCTCAATTACAACGAGGGTTACTTCTGGTACTCTGAAGTTCGGAGTGAAGATGAGAAATTGTAATGCATCTTGGGTTGGTTTGGATGACTTTACCTTGAGTTTTGCTGCAGCAAAAGATGTTACTGAAGGGTATTTTGCCAATCCCTCGTTCGAATTGAAAAACGATGTGGATGGTTATCTGATGGGTTGGACGCTGACTAACAACTCTACCGAAAGTAATTCTGAAGTGCAGAGTATAACGGGCAGCAACGGACTGGAAACAGGAATCATGAGCGGAGTGGATGAAGACAAGTTCTTCAGGACGGAACTCGCTACTGGCGGAGCGAGCAAGACCCTCGGTATAAAGACCGTTTCCACAATCAAGTTGCCTTCCGGTAGTTATCGTATGTCAGCACGAATTGCTGCGAAGGACGGCGACGATGTCCATTTGAAGGTGTTTGCCGGTAACAATGTTAATGTTGGCAGTGCTACTCCACTTAACACAATAACTTATCATGCCGCTACCGACAATGCCGACGAGGCAAATGGAACAAATACGGGTATAAGGAATTCAATTTTGTTCACGCTCAGTGATTCGACATATGTCACCGTATATGTATATCAGACAAAATCGAGTGGTACGGCTTTCTTCAAGTTGGATAACCTCCGCTTGCTATATGGCGGCCATACGGCCAATATCGCCGACTATATCTTACTCAACCCATCGTTCGAATATGCCGATGCCGAACATAATCTGGCTGATGCGGATGTTGTCTATAGTACAATTAAAAGTATAGACAAACGAGGCACTTTGGAAAACAGTGGAATCTATGGTTGGGATCTTAGCAATATGATGCAGGAAGGTGGTAGTGAAAATCGTATCAATATCGGAACCGATGATGCTTTGGACTACTACTATTTCCAGCCAGAGGATAAATATTCTTCCATACCGCAGGCTGCTGCTGGTACTCGCTACTTCTCTAATGGTCGCTATCTGCGCAATACGGATGGAGCACAGGACTTCTCGATGTCCACGACCAGTACAAGCAACTTGCCTGCAGGAACTTACATTGCCAACATCAAGTACAAGGCAACGGTAAGTTATAATGGCGGATGGGCAGCAGGAGAACCCAGCTATTTGACCTTTACGGTCAAGAATGCTTCAACAGATGCAGTGTTGAATACGGTACAAAGTGCAGCATTTGAATTGTTCAATCGTGATAAGGGCGGAGATTATGATGGTTGTAGTCACCGTGGTCGCGGTTCCCGTAACAACTATTTTAGTCCAGAAGCAGGTCCTTGGCAGAAGATGTCGCTGATATTCACGGTGTCAACACCTATCCCAGTGACATTCACTATCGGCGAACACTTGCAACAGAGCTATGCTACCGATATTATCATTGATGATCTGCGTCTGGTGATGATGAATGTGCCCGAGAAGCCTGAAAATTGTGCCGATGCTACTCATCCTGTGACGAACAATACGGAATACTATCTGATGAATGCCGCTACGGGACAGTTCCTGATGGGCGACAATCAGGCTGGTACGCATGCCGCATTGGTGCCTCATGGTATGCCTTTCAAGGCAGAACAGGTGAGCGCAGGCGTCTTTAAACTCGAAAGTAAGGTGTTCCAGTCCGCAAATCAGCATTATATGATGCGAGATGGCGCTAATGTTTGGGTGGATCAGAGTAATACTACCGATTTCACCATTGCTCATGTGGCTGATGGTAGATTCACTATCAAGAATGGCGGTGACTTCTTGACACCTACGGAATCTTCAGGTAGCCGTATAGATGTAGGCATGACTGCAGCCGATGGCGGCTTACTCTCTCAATGGTACTTGATTAGTAAGGCCGACCGCGAGAACAACTTGCTTTCAGCCAACGCCAAGGATATGGATGCTACCTTCTACATTCCTAATGCCAGCTTCTCGAAATACATGAACACGGCAGATAACACCAACCGGTGGACAACTCCGACACGAAATATCGGAGCGTATAATTTCAGTCTTGGCGACGGTACCAATGTAGCCGAGGCATATCATGGTCCCTTCCATACCTGGAAGACCATAGCTGTGCCCAATGGTTTCTACAAACTGCGCTGTCAGGGATTCTATCGCCGTGACGACGGAGACACTAGAAGTTACATTCCTGAGTTCTATGCCGAAGACGAGAGCGTACCTTTGGCAGAAAGAGCCTATGGAGAGAATTCTATGGCTGCCGCAGCGTCTTCTTTCGTGGAAGGTCGGTACTATACGGACTATGTAACGGTGAAGGTAACCAACAACCTATTAACCTTGGGTCTCCGTCTGGATGTAAATGATAAGTTGTGGGTAATCTGGGATAACATCGAAATGGAACTTGTTTCGCAACTTAGTCCTGCTGCGGGTACCTACAGCGATATTACTTCGGCTATCAGCACAATGACAGCCAACCAGGGATTCGAGGGTGGCCAATGGACTCCCTATGTATTGACCAGATGTGATAGCATCGTGAATAAAGGCGTTATCGATACAGCCTTTCCAAAGAGCTATGACAAAGTGGACGAATATTTCCTCGGATTGGCTAACACGGAGTTTGCCAATGCATTCTACCGTGGCGACTTTGCCGAATATCGAAACTACGATTTGCAGGCAGCAGATGGTAGAGGTATCGCCACGGGATGGACTACCACAGGAACGATTCCCGACAATCTTGGTATCGTCGGTCTGCAGGCTACAGAACCAGCCTATGGCAACACTACGAATACGGGTCTGGGTAATGTAACCTCGAAGAAAGCCCTGTATTTAGGAAATACTTACACGGCGACCTATGGTGATACACCAGGTTATACGATGCCATTGTTGAGGACAACCTATTTGTTGTCATTCAAGTATGGTGGATGGGGTGGTGCCTCGACCATCACTCTGACAGGTGTGGATGGTGACGGCTCAACGGCACTTGCATTCAAGAAGCCAGATGGTAGTGGTGATGCTACGACCACATTGTCGGGAACCCAAACGGACAATGCAAACGGATGGAAGACCTTTACGGCCACAATTACTCCTGCACATGCAGGTAACTGCAAATTGAATTTTGCTGTTAGTGGAACTACTAATGCAGTGATTGCTGACCTTGAACTTTATCCCTATAGTATGGATATTGATCCCGATACCTATTATATATATAATGTAGGGGCCGAGAAATATCTGACCTCAGGCGGTAAGAATGGAATTTCAGCTGTACTGACCGAATATGGTGGCCTTGATGTAGGCGTGGCTTCCTATCGTTCGGGTATGAGCTTCGATACAGGTATTCATGCTAGTGATGACTACCATTATTTGGGTAATACAAACTATGTTTGGAGCGAGAGCCCGAAGGTAGAGACTATACGCTGTGACACGATACGAAGTGTATGGTATGCTGCTGATGCTGGAGTAGTTAGCGGTGTACAGCAATACTACCTGTATAATGCTTCGCACAAGTACCTAAGGAACAACGGTGGTGCCATTGAATTGGTGGATGAGCCAGGTTCATTTACTACTGACTATAAGTGGGTAATGAAGACCTATGCCGATCGTGTTCAGGAAATGAAGGATTTGACGGCTGACGGTCATACAACGATTGATGCTACCTTCCTGATGCCTGCGGCTGACTTCAAATATCGTGATAGTCGCTGGGGTAGTTGGCATGTTGCCCTCGATAGAATCTATACGGGTGAACATATTGACCCTGCAACCTTCGGTGAGGCTAACTACGAACGCACCGATGGTGTGCTCTGGGACGATGGAACGACTAATACCTATACTACTGGTGGTTCAGGTGGCGTTCAGGTGCGCGTCGGTGGATATAACGAGAACTATGTGTTCGAAGCATGGCAGCATGGTATCGATATGTATCAGGATCTGACCACGAAGGATGGTGTATATCTGCCTCACGGTGTATATACCCTGTCGGCACAGTGTGCGGATAGTTATACAAACTACCCACGCTCGTACCTCTATATCGGTGATGTGGACAATGATGTACGCTATGATCGTAAGCATAATGCTTATGCTTATGACTCTACACTTGTGGATTATCACGATTTGACGGGGCATGCTTTCCTTGAGGTGGATAAGAATCTTGAATGGGAAAGATCTCTGTCGAAGTACTTCCTTGACGAGGGCGATAACCTTAGGGTGTCTGTAACCTCGTTCGTATTCGGTGACAGTGATGATGATACCCATAATAATCCAGCCACTTTCCGTGTCGGAATCCGTCAGAATTCACATGGATTCCATGGTGCAGCAAATGCCGCCGACGGTGGTCAGTGGCTTGTGTTCGACAACTTCCGGCTGACCTATCGTCCATTCTTCGACGGCAGTAGTACGGCGGATGACTTGGCCAACGATAGCCAAACATTGTACACCGAGATGGAGGAGGACTATTTGACGAATGTAGATGATGAAAAACCCTTCTGCGTGCCGACGGACGATCCGGCCTATGTCGCATTGACAGGCACCTATATGAGTAACCTGAAGAAGTTGAAGACATCCACGAATACGGATAAGATCGTACGAGACACCTATCTTGGCGTGCGTAGGCAGGCACCGAACTATGTGGAGGATGCCTTGATAAATCCACCTTCACTCGTTGGTGACCCACGCTTCTCCCTTGTTAGCAAGGCTGAAGGATATTGGATAAACAATGATGCTATTCCCATTGCCATAGACTGGACCAATAAGGCTATGACTATGCGTGGTGGCTATAATGCTGATGGCAATGTGACAATGGCATATGACGGAACCTATGATTCGAATGAAGATCATATCACTTCGCCCTATCCATCGGCATTTACCTTCACTCCGGCAGCGGGTACAAACTGCTTTACTTTGAGTTACAAAGATCACAATAATGTCACAAGGTATCTATGTCGTGGAACGGAAGTTGGTAGCCCTGATACTTGGAGAGATTCGCAGATTCGTACCACCACTACGGCTGGCGATGCCCTAATCTTCCGCGTTATCCCGCAGACCACGGCCGACGGCATCTGGTATCTGAAGAATACTCATGTGGGCGACGAAGACAAGACTAGTGCATTAGTGAACCTGATTGGTAACGAAAAGAATCATGACATCTATACGGGCAATAAGAACTATGCCATTAGAATTGTAGACGGTAAATTGACCTTGCCAGTCACGGTGAAGGAGGGCTACGACTACTCAACCATCATACTGCCATACGAAGCCGTACTGCCGTCGTCAATTACCGCATGGTCGGTAACTAAGATTGCCGATGGAACCGATGTAGAAAACGATGGCCCTGCTGGTACGATTGTCCTGACCCAGAAATCCACTATTGACAATGATGCAGAAGATCCCGACAAAGCTGATGCTAGTTATGCAGGAAAGACTCGTTTGAAGGCTTGTGTGCCTTATCTGATTTGTGCTCCAGAGAATGGTACACCGACGGAAACGACGCAATCCTATAGTAATTACGGCGTGGCATACACGGGACAGGATGGTGGTTATGGCTACTATTCCGACTTCAATTCGGGTACGGGAACCTATGGACAGGCAGATATCTTCTTCGAAGGTGCACTGGAGGGTAGCCAGGCGTTGGGCTACGGCCTTGTGGTTCCGATGAGCAGTACCGACGAATACTACAACACCTACCTGCTGACCAAGAGGGGTGAGGTGAAGTTCTATAGGTACAACTCTTCGGCAACGACGGCCTATTGTCAAGCCAACAAGGCCTTCCTGCGTGTGAAGAGAAGTGTAGTCGGTTCGACGAAGGATGAGATTGTCTTCCCCGACCACTTCTGGGATCTCGACGATGCTATCGACGAGACAACGGGAGAACCCGTACGCATTACGGGTATCTATAATATGAATGGTATAAAGATGCCGAAGTTACAGAAGGGTTTGAACATCGTCGTGAAGAGTGACGGTTCGACCGTAAAAGTAATGGTTAAATAACGAAAGGAGGAATACAAGACGATGAATAAGATGAAAAAGATGTATGTTTCCCCCTGGGTTAAGGCCGTGTCTTTGGACACGGAAGAGGATGTTATGCTCCGAATCAGTAATGCGACAACGGACCCTACTGATCCTGGTTTCGAATGGGGCGTCAAAGAGGAAATTGATTTTGATGAAGGTGACTTAGGTGGTGGCGGTACGCCAGTACCTGACCCATGGGGAGATGAGTGGTGATAAAAAAGGAGTTCCTTCGGGGACTCCTTTTTTAGTGAAGGACCCACCCCGGCCCTCCCTTTAAGGGAGGGGGTGAAAAACAAGAAAGTATCCTTATTGTCATAAGGCAGTTACCTTATCGCCATAAGGCAAGTGCCTTATCGCTGTAAGGCAGTAGTCTTATTTATTTAGTGTGAGGTGAGAAGTGAGAGGTGCGAAGTGAGAGGTGAGAAGTGAGAGGTGAGAAGTGAGAAGTGAGAAGTGAGGAAGACCGATAGGTCAAGTGAGAAGGCGAAAACCAAAACGAATAAAAGTTTAAGGGTTTAATAGTTTGTTTATGTGCTCATTTTTTTGTATTTTTGTGCCTCTGTTTTAGAGGCACAAAAATTATAATATATATGGCAAAGAAATTCGCAGAACGCAACCGACTGAACCTCTCGGAGGTGAATAAGGAGGTGCTGCAACAGTGGGACGATGAGGATTTGTTCCACCGTAGCGTGACGGAGCGTGAGGGATGTTCCTCATTTATATTCTTTGAAGGTCCACCATCGGCTAACGGACATCCGGGAATACACCATGTGCTGGCTCGCTCAATAAAGGACACTTTCTGCCGTTTCAAGACGATGAAAGGGTATCAGGTGAACCGCAAGGCAGGATGGGATACACACGGACTGCCTGTGGAATTAGGCGTGGAGAAGGAGCTGGGTATCACAAAGGAGGATATCGGAAAATCCATCAGCATCGAGGACTATAACCGGAAGTGCCGCGAGAATGTGATGATGTACACCAACGAGTGGGAGGATCTGAGCCATAAGATGGGCTATTGGGTGGATATGGAACATCCTTATATCACCTACGACAATAAGTACATCGAAACGCTGTGGTGGTTGCTGAAACAACTCTATAAAAAGAACTTGTTGTATAAGGGTTATACCATCCAGCCATATTCGCCTGCCGCAGGTACGGGCTTGTCAAGTCATGAACTGAACCAACCCGGGTGCTACCGTGATGTGAAGGATACGACTGTGACGGCACAATTCTCAGTTCACAGTTCTCAGTTCTCAGTTCACAATGAGGGGAATCTGCCTGTTTATATTTTGGCATGGACAACCACTCCTTGGACACTGCCATCGAATACGGCGCTATGTGTAGGACCGAAGATTGACTATGTGGCCGTGAAGGGACAGAACCCTTACACAAAAGAAGAGGCTATTTACATCCTGGCCGAGGCACGCAAGAACGTCTATTTCCCTGACCTCACCCCAACCCTCTCCCAAGGAGAGGGAGAAGGTCCTGAAATTGTATGGAAGGGCAAGGGGGAAGACCTGATAGGTCTGAAGTATGAACAACTCTTCCCTTGGGTGAAGCCCTGTGCACTGGAGAATGGCAAAGTGGTGGACAAGGAGAAGGAGGCTTTCCGTGTTATCCCTGGCGACTATGTAACGACGGAAGATGGTACGGGTATCGTACATATTGCACCCACCTTTGGTGCTGACGATGCCAAGGTGGCCAAGGATGCGGGTATTCCCAGTCTGTTTTTTATCGACAAGGCAGGTGATACGCGTCCGATGGTGGACTTCACGGGTAAGTATTTCGTGAAGGACGATATGGACGAGGAGTTTGTGAAACTCTGCGTGCGCGATAGTTATTGGAAGCATAGCGGTGACTTTGTGAAGAATGCCTACGATCCGAAATATGCTGGTATGGACGAGAAGGAACTAGCCAAGACCGAGGACCTGAACATCGTGCTGTGCATGGAGATGAAACAGGAGGGCACGGCTTTCAAGATAGAGAAGCATGTGCATAACTATCCTCACTGCTGGCGTACGGACAAGCCTGTGCTGTACTATCCCCTTGATTCGTGGTTTATCCGTTCGACGGCTGCCAAGGACCGCATGATAGAACTGAACAAGGCAATCAACTGGAAGCCGGAATCGACAGGTACGGGTCGTTTTGGCAAGTGGCTGGAGAACCTGAACGATTGGAACCTGAGCCGTAGCCGCTATTGGGGTACGCCGTTGCCTATCTGGCGTAACCGTGAGACGAAGGAAGAAATTTGTATCGGTTCGGTTGAGGAACTTTACAACGAAATAGAGAAATCGGTGGCTGCCGGTATTATGCCCAGCAATCCACTGAAGGAGCGTGGCTTCGTGCCAGGCGATATGCGTCAGGAGAACTACGACAAGATAGACCTGCACCGCCCCTATGTAGACCAGATTTGGTTGGTAGGCAAGAGTGGTGCCGTGCTGAAGCGCGAACTGGACCTGATTGATGTATGGTTTGATTCGGGTGCCATGCCGTATGCACAGTTCCATTTTCCGTTTGAAAATGGAACAGTTCACAGTTCACAGTTCTTGGCAGAGCCGAGCGCACAGTTTGAAATGCAAAGTGCAAATAACTCTGAGCTATGCACTGTGAACTGTGAACTGCCTTCGGCCTTCCCTGCCGACTTTATCGCTGAAGGTGTTGACCAGACACGCGGATGGTTCTTTACGCTGCATGCCATTGCAACAATGGTGTTTGACTCGGTAGCGTATAAGGCCGTAATCTCCAATGGACTGGTGCTAGACAAGAACGGAATGAAGATGTCTAAGCGTCTAGGTAATGCCGTAGATCCTTTTGGCGCTATCGAGGCATACGGCTCGGATGCCGTTCGCTGGTACATGATAACCAATTCGCAGCCGTGGGACAACCTGAAGTTTGACGAGGAAGGTGTGAAGGAAGTATCGCGTACTTTCTTTGGTAAACTGTTCCAGACCTATTCGTTCCTGACCATGTACGCCAATGTGGACGGCTGGTGCTACGAAGAGGCCGATGTGCCTATGGCTCAGCGTCCCGAAATGGACCGTTGGATACTGAGCGAATTGAATACACTGGTGCGTGAGGTTGATAACTGCTATGAAGACTATGAACCGACAAAGGCAGGTCGTCTAATACAGAGTTTTGTGGTGGATAATGTCAGCAACTGGTTCGTGCGTCTGAGCCGTAAACGCTTCTGGGGCTCGGCCATGAGTATTGATAAATTGTCTGCCTATCAGACCTTATATACTTGTTTGGTGACGGTGGCTAAACTGATGGCGCCTATTGCTCCTTACTATTCTGACCGTTTGTATCGTGACCTGACACAGGCTACGGGTAAGGGTGATAGCGAGAGTGTACATCTAAGCAGTTTCCCCGTTGCCGATGATGCCAAGATTGACAAAGAACAGGAGAACCGTATGAAGTTGGCACAGCAAATCACCTCGATGGTGCTTTCGCTGAGAAAGAAAGAGCAAATCATCGTGCGTCAACCTCTGCAGAAGATAGCCATCCCAGCTATCGATACCGACCAACAGCAACGCATCGAGGCTATGAAACAACTGATTCTGGACGAGGTGAATGTGAAGGAACTGGAGTTTGTGGAAGGCAGTGGCATCTTGGTGAAGAAGGTGAAGTGTAACTTCCGTACCATGGGAAAGAAGTTTGGTAAACTGATGAAGAGTGTCAATGAAGCCGTGATAGGCATGACACAGGAACAGATTGCCGAACTAGAACGCCAGGGTCGATTAGATTTGACTGTGGAAGGTCAGCCAGTATGTATCGAGGCCGAGGATGTGGAAATCTATAGCGAGGATATCCCTGGCTGGACTGTAGCTAACGAAGGCTCGCTGACGGTGGCTCTTGACATTATGGTTACCGACGAGTTGAAGAATGAGGGTGTGGCTCGCGAACTGGTGAAGCGTATCCAGAACTTGCGTAAGGAGAGTGGTTTCGAAATTACAGACCGCATAGACATCACCTTGCAGCATACCCCGCAGACCGATAAGGCTGTAGAGATGTTCCGTGAGTATATTTGTGCACAAGTGCTTGCCAATGGTATCACACTGGCAGAGACCGTGGCCGATGCTACAGAACTTGACTTTGAAGAATATAAAGTGAACATTAACATAAAACGATAAACATAAAAAGAGAAGTTAAAAGGAAGTTAATGGCCTTCGGCCAAGGAGTTAACGACCTTTGGTCGAGGAGTTAAAAAGACGATTGAAGAACTATGGAAAAGACACGATACACGGACGAAGAACTGGAAGAGTTCCGCCAGATTATTTTAGAGAAGTTGGAACTTACCAAAAGGGATTACAAGAAAGTAATGGACGAGTTGTCGAAAGGCAACGAGAATGGAGTGGATGATACTTCGCCAACCTTTCATGCTTTGGAAGAGGGTAGTGAGGCGCAAAGTAAGGCACAGTTGATTCAACTTGCCGCCCGTTCGCAGAAGTTCATACAGGGTTTGCAGGCTGCATTGCTTCGCATAGAGAACAAAACCTATGGTATTTGCCGTGAAACGGGAAAACTGATACCTAAGGAACGCCTGCGTGCTGTGCCTCATGCTACATTGAGTATCGAGGCAAAGCAGAATAGGAAGTAACCCCCTCCTGTCCTCCCCCTAAGGGGGAGGGAAGCGAGAGGTGAGAAACGAGAAGCGAGAGGTGAGTAAGGCTAAATACCAGACGATTGTTGCGATAATGCTTTTTGTGGGTATTGTCGTGATAGACCAGTGTATAAAAATTGCCGTTAAGACAGGCATGTATCTACACGAGTCTATTCGAGTAACGGACTGGTTCTACCTGAACTTTATCGAAAACAACGGTATGGCATTTGGCTGGGACTTTTTTGACAAGTACTTGCTTACCTTGTGCCGTATCGTTCTGGTGGTGGCTATTGTGTGGTTTATAGCCCGACATATCCGTCGCGGTATCACTTGGGGTTACCTTATCTGCCTAACGCTTGTTGTGGCTGGTGCGGCAGGCAATATTATTGATTGCGTATTCTACGGGATGGTGTTCAATAACCCTCCAATGCCCCTACATGCTGAGTTCGTCCCGTTTGGAACGGGATATAGTACCTTGTTTCTCGGCAAAGTGGTGGATATGTTCTACTTCCCCTTGGTAGAGTGGAACTGGCCGCGGTGGCTACCCTTTGTCGGAGGTGACCATTTTGTATTCTTCAGCCCTGTATTCAATTTCGCCGACGCAGCCATTACCAGTGGCATTATAGCGATTATATTGTTCCATCGGAATAGGCTTTATGGAGCAGAAGGGAATGACGGGAGCGATGAAGCATAGGACATTCTTATATCTTTTCCCCCTTTTATTGCTGGCTTCCTGTTCGGTGGAAGTTCCATCGGATATTATCTCAGAACGGAAGATGGAGCGCATCCTCTATGACTATCACATGGCACAGGGTATGGCTGAGGCTAAGGGTGGAGATATGGAGAAGAACCGATACCTGTATGTGCAGAAGGTGTTTGAGAAATACCATGTGACAGAGGCAGAATTTGACTCTTCGATGGTCTGGTATATGGGACACATGTCGTATCTCGAGGATATCTACAAGCATATTGAAGCAAGAATGGAGCGCGAATCTAACAAAGCAGGACTGAATATTCCTGAAGAGGATTTGTACCGACAATATACGGCAGAAGGTGATACCGCTAATATCTGGCAGGGTAGGGATATGCTCTTCTTGCATGGGAATCGAGAGGAGAATCTGTATTCCTTAGTCATACCAGCAGATACGGCTTTCCATCGGGGTGATTATTTCAAGTTCCGTTGCACGAATCGTTTTATCTCGCAAGACGGACAACGCGAGGCGTATGTGCTGATGCAGGTAAAGTATGACAATGACTCGGTAGTGGCTGCCACGACGATGCTGAACGGGGATTATGATGTTACGCTTGATATCCCCAAGAATAAGGTGACAAGGGATGCTGATATAAAGTCGATTACTTGTACTTTCTATTATTCCTTCAATGAAGAAAAAGAGGAGGCATTCCGCCTGTGGGCCATCAACAAGCCTGTATTGCTACGCTATCATGTGGCTCCCGAAGACACGATAAATGTTGAGCCTGTGGATACTATCGCTGCAGAGACAAGAGAACAAGAGCAGGAGCAGAGCCGAGGAGAGCGATTGTCGCCCGTTGAATTCCGTTCGAGCCAGCAGGTGGAACATAAAATCAATGTGGTAGAGAAGCGTAAGGTCTTTTTGCCCTCTAAAAAACGATAATAGGTTAAAGGCTAAAAATTAAACCTTAACGGAGAATATGCGTCTATTAGGATATCACCATCTTATTCTTCCCGATGGAAGCCAAGAAGATATGGCTGTAGTCGAAGTGGATGAGGAGGGACACTATGTCTCGCATCACCGACTTCAGGGAGAAGAACCATTTGTGGAATGGATAGGAGGGGAGTATAAGATTGATACTTGAAAATTCATAATTCATAATTCTTGGCAGAGCCAAGCGCACAATTAACCCTTAACCCATAACCCATGAAAAACAAATGCCTTACCTTGTTATGCTTGTTGGCACTTCAATGCTTCATGCTTCATGCAAAGTCCTCCATTCAGATAGATACCCCTAAAAGGAACCAGACCCTGGAAGGATGGGGCGTAAGTATTTGTTGGTGGGGAAACATGGCAGGCCACTGGACCGATGAGCATTTAGACTCGTTGGTGGAGTGGTTGGTAAGTCCCGAGGGGCTGAATTATAATGTCTTTCGCTATAATATTGGTGGTGGTGATGATCCACAGTGGCGAAATTGTACGCCACATCATATGGCACGCCCAAGAAAAGGAAAGGGATACCGTGCTGAAATGCCAGGCTTTAAACTCTATCCTGACTCGGAGTATGATTGGACAGCAGACAGCGCTCAAATTAAGGTGTTGCTGAAAATCCGTGAAGCGCGTCCGGATGCTATCTTCGAGGCATTTAGTAACAGTGCGCCTTGGTGGATGACGGTAAGCGGATGCTGCGCAGGGCATGAAGATCCGAATAAAGACAATCTCGCTCCTGAGTACTACGAGGCTTTCTGCCAGTATTTGATTGATGTTTGTCTTCATTTCCGTGATGCCTATGGTATAGAGTTTAGGACCTTGGAGCCATTTAATGAACCCTATACCAATTACTGGTATCGCAGCGGAAGCCAGGAGGGTTGTCATTTCGACCCAGAGTCTCAGGTGGATTTGCTTCATGTCCTTTATCCGATGCTTCAGGCTTCGGGGCTTAATAATACTACGATTTCGGCTTCAGACGAAACTGCAACTAAGGCTTCGCTTCGTGACCTTCAGGTTTATGGCGATGCCATAGGTATGCTCAGCCAATGGAATGTGCATACCTATGGTGCAACGAATGGAGAACGCGAGGCTATCCGGAATATTGTGAAAGAAAAAGGACTGCGGCTCTGGATGAGTGAAAGTGGTGACGGAGGTCGTGGTATTGAGGGGAATCTGAAGATGCTACAACGCCTATTTGACGATATGCGCTATTTGCAACCCGTGGCTTGGGTTGATTGGCAATATGCAGATGAACATACTGACCAGTGGGCTCTTGTCGGTACCTGGTGGAAACCACAACAGAGTTGGCGATTAAAGAATTATTATGTTCGTCAGCAAGTAACCCGATTCATTCGTCAGGGTTATGTATTCCTTGATGTGGATGACGACCAGACACTTTGTGCCATCTCTCCCGATGAGAAAGAGGTGGTTCTTGTTCGTTTGAACAATGAACACAATACAACGACATTCACTTACGACTTGTCCTCTCTAGGAAAAATCGTGTCAAAGATTCAGACCTATACAACCAGTGCTACTCAATCGCTTGAACCATCAGATTTGATTTGCCATGACAATGCACTGGAGATTACGCTTCAACCACAAAGTGTTATCACTTGTATTTTAACCATAGAATGAAGTTTATAGCGAATCAACATCGTTATGACGAAATGAAATACGAACGCTGTGGGCGTTCGGGTGTTCTGTTGCCCAAGGTGTCATTAGGTTTTTGGCACAATTTTGGAGCAATAGATGATTTTGGACGCAGTCGTCAGATTATGCGTTATGCGTTTGACCATGGCATCACTCATTTCGACCTTGCCAACAACTATGGTCCTCCCTATGGTAGTGCGGAAGAAACTTTTGGAAAACTGATGGATGAGGATTTTCGTCCCTATCGTGATGAAATGTTCATCGCGACCAAGGCTGGCTATGATATGTGGCCAGGTCCTTATGGCAATTGGGGCAGTCGCAAGTATCTTATGGCCTCGCTAGACCAAAGCTTGCATCGTATGTCTCTCGATTATGTAGATCTCTTTTATAGTCATCGCTATGACCCAGAAACGCCATTGGAGGAGACTCTACAAGCTCTTGTTGATATTGTTCGCAGTGGTAAGGCTCTTTATATCGGTATCTCCCGTTGGCCATTAGAGGCAACACGCTTTGCGTTCCAGTATCTGCGTGAGCGCGATGTGCCTTGTCTCATCTATCAAGGCCGCATCAATCTGCTTGATCGTACCCCCATTGAGGAGGGTATTCTTGAACTTTGTCGGCAAGAAGGTGTAGGTTTCATCTCCTTCTCTCCCCTTGCACAAGGTTTACTCACCGACCGCTATCTGTATGGCATTCCTGAAGGTTCACGCATGTCAAAGGGAAAATTCTTGCGTTCCGATATGCTTACTGACGAAGTACTCCAGAAGATTCAGCAATACAATGCCGAAGCACAAGCCGAAGGCCTTAGTCTTGCTGAATATGCTCTTTCGTGGATTTTGCGTCAGAAGGGCGTTTCCTCTGTGCTTGTTGGGGCCAGCAGTACCGAACAGTTACAAAAAAACCTGCGCATAACAACGCAGGTTTAAGTGGTAGCTGTCTTATAACAAAACAGGTATCTTCTCCACGCGCCGTTGATGGCGTCCGCCCTCAAAGTCGGTGGCAAAGAACTCGTCCATAATCTTGCGAGCCATTTCGTTGTCAATGAAACGACCTGGCATGACAAGAACATTGGCATCGTTGTGCTGACGGATAAGGTGTGCAATCTCGGGAATCCATGAAAGTCCGGCACGGATGTCCTGATGCTTATTGAGCGTCATAGCAATGCCTTCGCCACTTCCACAGATAGCAATGCCAGGATAGACCTCGCCCTTCTCTATGCCACGCGCCAAAGCATGACCGAAATCGGCATAGTCGCAGGAATCTTCCGTATAAGTACCATAATCCTTCCACGTGATACCACGCGCATCCAGATAGGTCTTAACGAATTCTTTAAGAGGGTAGCCAGCATGGTCACTGGCTAACCCTACTATCTTAATATCCATAATTGTAAATTATGCGCTTGGCTCTGCCAAGAATTGTGAATTAAAGTATGCTCTTTACCTGCTTATACACATTCTCAGCGGTGTAACCCAACTTCTCGTCGAGCACTTTGTAAGGAGCAGAAAAACCAAAGCTCTCAAGACCCCATACCTTGCTCTCAGGAGCGGCACCAATGAGGAAACCCTGCAAGTTGACGGGCAAACCGGCAGTCATACCAAAGACCTTGGCACCTGCAGGTACAACGCTCTGTTGATAGGCCAACGGCTGATTACGGAATACACCTTCACTGGGTACGCTAACGATGCGAACCTTCACGCCATCCTTGCGGAGTAATTCGGCACCAGCCACAAGCGTGCTGACCTCAGAACCTGTAGCGACCAATACGACATCGGGATTGGCATCGCTGCCGGCTACAATGTAACCGCCCTTGCGAGCCTGTTCATAATCGTTACCTTCGGGTAGGTTCTGTATGTTCTGACGGCTGAGAATGAGTGCGGTTGGGGTACTCATATTTTCCATAGCCATAGCCCACGCCGTGGTCGTTTCTTTGGCATCTGCAGGACGCAATACCAAACATGAGTTTGCACCGTGGTGGTTCTTCAGTTTCTCCATCAAACGAATCTGTGCTTCCTGTTCTACGGGCTCGTGAGTAGGACCATCCTCGCCAACACGGAAGGCATCGTGTGTCCAGATGAACTTCACAGGAAGTTCCATTAGGGCAGCCATGCGCACGGCAGGCTTCATGTAATCACTGAACACGAAGAAGGTTCCACAAGCAGGAATGACACCGCCATGCAATGCCATACCGATGCAGCAGCAAGCCATGGTCAACTCGGCTACACCAGCCTGGAAGAATGCACCCGAGAAATCATCGGCCTTTAGGGCTTGTGTCTTCTTCAGGAAACCATCGGTCTTGTCGGAGTTTGACAAGTCGGCACTTGCACAAATCATATTGGGAACTTGTTCGGCCAATACGCTCAGACAGGCAGCGCTGGCACTGCGTGTAGCATCGTTGTCTTTCTGTGTGCACTTTGTCCAGTCAATCTTCGGAGCCTTACCGCTGAACCATTCGTTCTGCTGTGCTGCCTTTTCGGGATTAGCAGCAGCCCAGGCCTTTTCCTCAGCATAACGCTCGGTGGCTATCTTCTTCAGTTCTTCAGCACGACGGGCATAGAGTTCCTTTACATCGGGGAATATCTGGAAGGGGTTCTCTGGGTCGCCCCCCAAGTTCTTGATGGTATTCTTGAAGGCGTCGCCACCTAAGGGAGCGCCGTGCGTCTTGCAGTTACGCTCGTAGCTTGAGCCATCTTCCTTCAGGGCACCCTTACCCATAATGCACTTACCAATGATGAGTGCAGGCTTGCCCTTAACGGCCTTGGCCTTCTCAATAGCGGTACGGATTTGGGTGGCATCGTTGCCATTGATCTCCTGTACATCCCAACCGAGAGCACGATACTTGGCAGCCGTGTCCTCGTTCATGACTTCCTTGGTTTCGGTAGAAAGCTGAATGTCATTGGAGTCGTAGAACATGATGAGGTTGTCCAGTCCCAGTGTACCTGCGATACGGGCGGCACCCTGTGAAATCTCTTCCTGTACACCACCATCGGAAATATAGGCATAGATGGTTTCCTTGGCAAATGTGGGGTTGCCCGTATGTGCAGCAAGGAACTTGGCAGCAATGGCAGCACCGACGGCAAAGGCGTGTCCCTGTCCAAGAGGACCAGAAGTGTTCTCTACACCGCGTGTCGGGTCGAACTCAGGATGGCCTGTTGTGGGAGAACCCCACTGGCGAAGGTTTGCCAACTCTTCGAGGCTGTATTTGCCAATCAAGCATAATTGGCTGTAGAGCATCGGAGCCATGTGTCCAGGGTCAAGATAGAAACGGTCACGACCAGCCCATGTGGGATTTTCGGGGTCGTACTAGAGATATTCGCTGTAAAGTACATTAATGAAGTCAGCACCGCCCATGGCACCACCAGGATGACCGCTCTTGGCTTTTTCTACTGCACTGGCAGCCAGAATACGAATGTTGTCGGCTGCATGATTCAGAACCTTAATGTCTGTCATAGTCTTGTTCGTTTATAGTTAATATATTATTATTATTGTTATACCCAATCGGACAAAGATACAAACATTTTTCCGAACTTCCAAATTGCAAGTGGCAGACATTTCTCGCAAAATATTCCATGTGTATGGTGTTCATGTCAGAATAAAGTTGTATCTTTGCCGTCGCTTACGGTGAAAACACGAAGCAATCGGGGTGTAGCGCAGTTGGTAGCGTTCCTGGTTTGGGACCAGGCGGTCGCCCGTTCGAGTCGGGTCGCCCCGACACTAAAGAAGACTGAATCGCAGCATCGCGGTTCAGTCTTTTGTTTATGAAGATACAAAATCCCATACTCCAATTGGCCTTGCCCGCAGTGGTAACGAATATTACCGTACCCTTGTTGGGAATTGTGGATATGACCATTGTCGGGCATTTGGGGGCTGCCGAATACATTGGAGCAATAGCCATCGGTACGACCATCTTTAATATGCTGTATTGGGTGTTTGCCTTTCTTCGGATGGGTACAACAGGTATCGTATCGCAGGCTTATGGCGCCGAGGACAGAAAGACGATTCGCTATGGATTGTTTCGCAGCCTGATATTAGGGGGCATGCTTAGTGTTTTGCTCTTGATACTTCAAGAGCCATTACTTAGGTTTTCGCTTTGGATGATGGCTCCAGCCCCAATGGTGGCAGAACAGGCTTCGGTATATGTTCACATTTGCATCTGGGGCGCACCGGCCACTTTGGCCAGTTATGGCTTGACAGGATGGTTCATTGGAATGCAGAACACGCGTATCCCAATGTTTACGGCAATACTCCAGAATTTACTAAACATTGCTGCCACGATAGTGTTTGTCTTTGTGTTGGGATGGGGAGTGGCAGGTGTGGCTATAGGTACGGTCGTCGGATTGTATGGTGGATTGATTTATGCTATGTGTAGGGTGGGGAGCGTGTTTCCAATAGAACGCCAAATAGACTGGGGCGTTTTGTTGCGTAGGGATGAGTTGCTAAGGTTCTTCTCGGTCAATAGGGATATTTTCCTCCGTACCTTATGCATGGTTGCTGTTACGGTATATTTCACGACGGCAGGCAGCCGATTAGGTGGTCTGTATCTTGATGCCAATGCCTTGCTTATACAGTTCTTTATTCTCTACTCGTATTTTACCGACGGATTGGCCAATGCTGCAGAAGCATTGAGCGGTCAATATATGGGAAAGAACGATGCGCAAGGGCTTCGTCTTGTAATCCGTCGGATATTTTGTTGGGGCGTAGCGCTGGCATTTGTGTTTACTGTTATCTATGTAGCAATGGGGCCGTGGATTCTTTCTCTGTTGACCAATCAAGCGCAAGTTGTCGTGATAGCCTGTGATTATCTTCCATGGGCAATGCTTATACCCTTTGTTGCCCTGCCGGCTTTTGTCTGGGACGGAATATATATAGGAATGACCCTGACGCGCCAGATGTTCCTTTCTATGCTCGTCAGTGCCATAGTCTTCTTTGTGCTGTGGTTCGCTTTAGGCAATTATTATGGCAATCATGCCCTTTGGCTTGCCTTCTTGGCTTACCTTGCCACCCGTGGCCTGATGCAGACCCTTCTCTTCAAGCATTATTAATGCATCTCATCTCGCACTACTATTGCATGCCGCCTCGCAATACTAATGCATACAGTCTCGCATTACTATAGCGTACTGCCACGCACTACTATTCTTGGATAATGACAAATAAATTGCCTTTTGGCCTTGCTTCGTTGCTCAGTTCGTACTATCTTTGCACACGAAAAAATTAAAATAATATTTTAACGATATGAAAATAACAATTACACTCCAGAAACTTTTTGTGTTGTTGCTGGTAATCGTCGTACTCACCGTGGGGCGCACACCAGTATGGGCCGCAAGCACATTTACTGTGACGAGGCCTGTTTCGATAGATTATGCTCCTACGACGACATTTACCATTACCCGTTCGGATACATCGACGAAGGAAACTGTAAAGTATCGTACAGTAAGTCTTTCGGCACTTGCAGGTAAACACTTTATCGATAAAAGTGGTACGCTTACCTTCGCCATAGGCGAGGACACGAAAACAGTCGATGTCTCGGAAATAGATCCCACCACTATCCCCTTGCCTTACACTTATTCCTCAGTTGCGATTCCTACTTATAAGTTTGAGCTGACGGACGAATACGGTCATCCTGTGGCGGAATGCAACCGCCATTATTTATATGCTGGCCCCCACCAAATCATGTCAGACCGATTTAGTGAAAAGACACTTGGGGTTCACACGGGTTATATCCCCATCACCGTTACTGACGCTGGCTATGCACAGGCATATCACTTAGTACCTCTCGATGCTTTCTTCGGTAATAACGCTCCAGCTCAGGAGTATCTCACCCACATTGGCGCACAATTGCGTATGAGAGTCACCTTGAGTGCAGCGGAGGTGAGTGATGGTTATCAGTACATTCAAATTCTTGTCAATGACACCACGAACTGCGACACGGGTGCTGGTGATGGTGACCCAGGAACACTAAGTGTATCGCACTATATGGCGGGTTTCAGCCACTATCATAAATCGAAGAACGAAGACTATGCCGACTACTCTTTCCCTGTTACCTCGCAAGGTAGCTCATGTGGTGTAGTGGAAAAGCCATGGGATGGTAATACTGTGGGTGATCTCCGTCAGCAGTATTTCAAATACAATTGCCGGGCAGATGACGGACGATTGATTATTCCTACCGACCTTACTACACTTTGTATTCGTCTCAATGCTTCAGGAAGTCAAAACGATGACTGGTATGCCAAGAATGTCAAAGCTTACATCCAAGCCATCGACAACTCTGCTCCAACAATCACGACGGGGGATGTTACTGTTACGGCAGGGCCTTACTACTATGGTAGCACGGTTGCCATTACCATACCCTTCAACGAGATAGTCAAATTGACGGATCCTGACGCAACAAAGCTTGTCACCGAATGGGGTACTTTCGACTATTATTATGGTGATGGGAACACGATACTTACTTTTAGAGGCACCATCACTGCTACCGAGAAGAAGACACTAAAGATAAGTGCATTAAATGGCACGGTTAAGGACCTTGTCGGGAATACCTTTGGTGGCATATCCAGTACCTTGACATTAAGTTCTTATACATCGCAGGGCTATTCCCTCGGTGATTTCACCAAAATTGATAACAATACATACGCTATTGCCAACAAAAACGATCTCAAACGCCTTGCTGCCTATGTCAATGTAGGAAACAATTGTAACGGCCTTACTTTCCGTCAGACAGCCGATATTACCGATGTGGGTAGTATTGCTCGCATCGGTTCCTCAAGCACTAAGTTTAGGGGAACCTACGATGGGGGAGGTTATCTTCTCAGTGGACTTACAATCAGTTCCGCAGACGACAAGGGCTCTGGTCTTGTAGGATATCTCGATGGTGGCGTTGTGGAGAATGTTCACCTTGCCAGTAGTAGTATCTCTGGTAATCAGTATGTGGCTGGCATCGTGGGACTAATCTATAATGGCGGTGTTGTGCGGAACTGTTTTGTAGAAAGCAGTGTTTATATTAAGGGTCTCCAAACTTACAGGGATTATTTTGGAGGCGTTGCGGGTTATATTAATAATGGAACGATCTTAGGTTGTCACAGCGCGGCCAAATTCACCCTCAAAGATGGTGCTGGAAATGTTGGTGGTATCGTGGGCAATGTTGGAACAGGTAATGTTCGCAATTGCCTATTTACAGGAAATTCCTTCTCCGCTTCTAATGACTATGGCGCAATTTTGGGGCGAGCTAATATAAGTACTGCTACTCCCAGTATTACCAATAACTACTCCACTCGTGCAAACTTTAGAACCAGCGGTGACTTGGATACAGGCACAGATATGGCTGGTCTCCGTTTTGCCCGCACAATTAGCGCAGACGCAAATACCACGCTGACCCCACTTGGTAATACTTATGTTTACGATGTCAGCGGTATTACAGCCATTGGTCTTTCCGAAAACGGGAATTATGGAAACTCTGCAGGTCGTGCTATCCTTTACAATGGAAATCTCTATAGTGGCGAGGGACAGACTGTCAGCCTCTCAGTCGGCT
Source organism: Bacteroidaceae bacterium (assembly GCA_017960985.1). Taxonomy (GTDB): domain Bacteria; phylum Bacteroidota; class Bacteroidia; order Bacteroidales; family Bacteroidaceae; genus Physcousia. The sequence continues at coordinate 18,784 of JAGCYD010000080.1, read as the reverse complement.
GCGAAGTGCCTACGGGCAATATCTTTAAAGGCTATACTGCAGAAGGTGGAACCCTCACACAGGTGTCGGGCAATACCTACTCCCTAACTATGTCAAATACAAATGTGACCATCTCTGCCAACCTGGCTTTGGCGGGCGATGTGAATGGTGATACTGTCGTTGATGACCAGGATGTCACAGAACTCGTGGATATGCTGTTGGGCAGGACCGCAGAGAACGATATGACAGATGTGAATGGTGATGGTGACAAAAATGTTGCGGATGTGACAGCGTTGGTAAACGGAATCTTGAATAACGGAAATTGAAAATAAGATTCCACGACTGAACGGGAACCAAGAATAGAATGGGGCTGTGCTAATTAGTACAGCCCCATTCTTTCGATTTTATTCTTTGTTTAAATACTCGTCTTTTCGTTTAGGGTTCATGGGGAACCAACCTTTGCGGACACGCTCGTGCTGCTGACGTACCTCCAGTATACTCCAGAACGAGGAGAAAGCAACGACGCCAAGAATGATGCTCGCATAGGTGTTGTAGACGAAGAGCGAGGCCACGAGGAAAGCGATGCCTGCCACAAGGAATGCGGGCCAGCAACGCCGTCCAAAGTGGTATTCTGCCTTAATGACTATGGGATGGAATATTCCAATGCAGAGGAATGTGGCAAGGCCGATTAAAATTCCAATATAATTCATAATAACGACCCCTCTCCCTTACCTCCCCCGAGGGGGGAGGAGTGTTTACTTGCTAGGCTTAGGGGGATTTTATTAGTTTTTGTTCTTTGTTAGTATCTACTCCCTCCCCTTGGGGAGGGCTGGGGTAGGGGTCAGAATTTGAAGCTCTCGCTCTTCACATAAATCTTATAGTCCTTGATGCTCTCGGGGGCACCTTCCTCCATGCGTGGCAGATATTGGAAGCCCGACATCGTCTTGTCCTGCCCCATGTCGATGATGACAGCGTGGGGAAACTGCACACCCTTGTTGGTGCTCCAATAGGTACTTTCCTGCAAGTCGAATATCTTGTCGGCATTCTTGTTGCCGCTCGTGATGTCCTCATCGTCGGCATAGGCAATCTGCCAAGGTTCACGGCTCAGTCGCTGACCGCTCTCGTCGAGCATGTACCACTCGGCGATGCAGCAGTATTCGCGGTTCCAATGGCTGTTGAGGGCTTCGATGCAGATGTATCGACCCGTTACGGGCTTGTCGAAGCGAACTTCCTGCCAACCGTTGCCCGCCTTGAACTGCCCCACCTTCACGGGTGTCTCACCCGAGAGGTCGAGGTTCTGACCTTCAGCACGATGTGTTGGAGGACCTTCCAGATTCAATTTGTCGATGATGGGCTTCTGTAAGCCTTCGATGGTCTTCTCGCCACGAGGTCCCATCACGTCGAGCACGATGACCTCGTTCCTTCCCTTCTTCAGCCAGCAACCTGGCACATAGAGCGTCTGCTGAGGGCCGATGTACCAGTGGCGTCCAACGGCATGACCGTTGACATATACTTGTCCCTTGCCCCAGTTCTCGAGGTTCAGGAATGTGTCGCCCACCTTGTTGATATCGAAGTATCCGCGATAGTATCCGCGACCAAAGCACAGGTCTTCGCTCTCCCACGCATAGCGCATAGTGCGTCCGATGCGTATCGCGCTAATCGACTTTTGTGTTGTGGGATTCTTCTTCTGTTGCTCCAAGGCCTTTACTGCCACCTCGTAGTCATCGGGTATGCGCATATTCTCCCAATGGTTGGGGGTGAAGGTGACTTTCGTCTCATCTACACCGCCCAGATGCGAGCGAACGGTGGCTGTGATGGTGGGACTTCCAATCAAACCCTTGAAGTCCTTGATGGCGCGACCAAAGTTGATGCGTCCCATACCCTCCACGAGTATTTGCAGTTCCTGTCCTTGCTTGATGGCAGGCAGCTTGAGCGACTTCTCGCTCTTCACGCGGTCAACCGTTCCGATGTACTTGCCGTCGATGAACACTTGTGCAAAGTCGTGGGCATCAAGGTTGAGCGTGCAAGTCCACTTGTCTTTGTCTGCGGGATGAAGGGTTACGCCCTCCACCTTCGCGTCGCCGATTTCGGGCAGTCGGGTAGAGTAGAGCATCATGCCCCATCCCATGTCCATTTCCTCGAAGGTCTTGGGAGCACCAAGGCTGCGTACCACTAAATCCATGTGTTCGACGGCATATTCCTTGTCGAATCCGTTATAGATTGGCGCAAACTCCGTCAGTTCAAACTTGGGTATGGCTATAGTGGGATATTCCTTAGGTACAGCGGGCAGTTTCGTTTTACCCTCCCATTTTTGACTCTGGGGATTCCAGTTACCGCTGTATTTCTCCATTGCTTCGCGTAGTTTCCAGTATTTGGAAGTTGTTTGTCCGGCTTCGTTGATAGGAGCATCGTAATCGTAAGAGGTTACATCAGGTGCGAATCCAGGCGAGTTGGCGCCAGCCCAATGTCCCCAGTTGGTGCCTCCGTGGGTCATGTAGAGGGAGAAGGAAATACCGCGGTCAAGCATCTGTGTAATACCGTCGACCATAGCGTCGGCACCGCGTGTTTCGTGTTTGCCTCCCCATTTGTCGAACCAACCGCTCCAAAACTCGGAACACATCTTAGGACTATTGGGACGCAGTTCGCCAAGGCGACGGAACTCGTGGTCGATATTAGCACCTGTACCGAAGTTCATGGTCCAGGTCAGGTCGTCGAGTCCGTTCTTCGTGAAGTTTGAGGACCAGTCACATTGGAATAGTTCCACCTTATTGAAACCACTGCGACGCAGGCAATCTCTTACGGCTTCAATATAGGGTTTGTCCTCGCCATAAGAGCCATATTCATTTTCTACTTGTACCATGATGATAGGGCCGCCCTTATCTATGGTAAGGTCACTTAGTTGCTCCCCAACTTTCTTTTCGAAAATTTCGAGGCGTTCCATGAAATAAGGGTCTTGTTCGCGGAGACGGATGTCTTTCTTCTTCAACAACCACCAAGGCAGACCACCCATTTCCCATTCGGCACAGACATAGGGGCCTGGACGAACAATAACATACATGCCATTTTTCTGTGCCAGTTTTACAAAAGCACGGATGTCGTTGTTGCCAGTAAAGTCGAACTGATCCTTTTCTGGCTCGTGTGAATTCCAGAAGATATAGATGCACAGCGTATTCATACCTAATGCCTTACACATCTTTATACGCTGTTCCCAATAGGGTTGAGGTATGCGGGGATAATGCACTTCGGCGGCTTTCACGACGAAAGGCTTGCCGTTGAGTAAAAAAGTTTTGTTGCCAATTTCGAAGGTTTCAGTTGTTTTCGCTGTAGAAACTCCGGCATAGCCCAAAAGCAAAAGAGATAACAGAATACTGTGTGTAAGTGTTCTCATAGTAGATACTCTTATTTGTGATTTACAGGACAAAGATAATGAAAAACGAGCGGAGCAGCAAAATGACAATCAAAAATAATGTAAAAAAGCAGTATGGGCACACGCATAATTCATAATTAAATAGTATTTTTGCAGCGTTAATGTAAAGCACAAGGCTTATGGCAATGATAAAATGTCCAAAGTGCCATCATCATATATCGTCGATGGCGAAAGTATGTCCCGAATGTGGTGCACCCGTAGATCCGGAATGGGTGGAGAAGTCCGTCTCTCAACCATCTGAATTGGTCGATAAGGGTGAAGTACCCGCGAAACAAACTGAAACACGACAAATCTCCCTCCGTAATTTATTGATAAGTGTTTTTGCGTTTTTGGCACTAATCATCGGCGTCCTTTATTATTTGGATTATCGTGCAGAACGACAACGCGAACAGCATGCTTACGAGTTGTTGCAAGATTGTTCCAATCCGGCATTCTATGAAGATTTCATCATACGCTTCCCCAAAAGCAAGTATATAGATGAAGTGCGCGAACAGTATCGTGTTGTGGCTGTCCAGCAGAACGAATGGCTTAAACTTGTTGAAAATGGAACGCGTGACGACCTATTGCAGTTTGTCCGTCAACATCCGACCAGCCCTTATGTTAAAGTAGCCAACAACCGTATCGACTCCCTTGACTGGGTAGAAGCACGGAAGTTGCATACATTAGATGCCGTATCACATTATATGGTATCACATCCCAATGGTTATTATATCGACCAGGCAGAGATGCTTCGCCAGTCGCTTGAGCGACAGCGTGAAGAAGCCGCTGCGGCAGCCTTGCGTGATTCTATGGCGCGACTTGACTCTATCGCGTCCAAGACTCCTTAAAGTCTCAAGATTCTTTTATATATAAAAAGCAGGCATTTGTCAATCGACAGATGCCTGCTTTCCTATGTTAGTAAGTTTTTAGTAGGCGTACAATGGATATTTCTCCATCATGCTATTAACTTCGGAGCGAACTGCTGCGATGTTGTTTTCATCCTCGGGAGCATTCAGTACGCGCTCGATGAGTTCGGCAATCTTCACCATCATGTTTTCTTTGGCTCCACGCGTGGTGATGGCGGGTGTTCCTAATCGGATACCGCTGGTTTGGAACGCACTGCGTGAGTCGAAGGGAACCATGTTCTTGTTTACAGTGATGTCAGCATCGACCAAAGCCTTCTCGGCTTGTTTACCTGTGAGTTCGGGATATTTTGAACGAAGGTCCACAAGCATGGAGTGGTTGTCTGTTCCGCCAGATACGATGTTGAATCCGCGTTTGATAAGTTCGTCGGCCAGAACCTTAGCATTCTTTTGAACCTGCTTGGCCCATTCTTTGAACTCGGGCTGTAAAGCCTCGCCAAAGGCAACGGCCTTACCTGCGATGACATGCTCCAGTGGTCCACCTTGGATGCCTGGGAATACGGCACTGTTCAGCAACTGGCTCATCATCTTTACTTCGCCCTTTGGCGTGGTCTTTCCCCAGGGGTTGGGGAAGTCTTTACCCATCAAAATGATACCACCGCGCGGACCACGAAGGGTCTTGTGCGTAGTGCTGGTTACAATATGGGCATATTTTACGGGATTATCCAACAAGCCTGCGGCAATAAGACCAGCGGGGTGAGCCATGTCAATCATGAGGAGGGCACCTACTTTGTCTGCAATCTCTCGCATGCGCTTGTAGTCCCATTCGCGGCTGTAGGCAGAACCACCACCGACAATGAGTTTGGGCTTGTGCTCTATGGCCAAGCGCTCCATTTCGTCGTAGTCCACACGACAAGTCTTAGGACTCAGGTTGTAGCCAATGGGCTTATAGATAATACCACTGGTGTTTACAAGTGAGCCATGGGAAAGGTGGCCTCCATGATCCAGATTGAGTCCCATGAAAGTATCCCCGGGGTTCATCACAGCAAGGAATACCGCAGCATTAGCCTGTGCACCAGAGTGGGGCTGTACATTGGCATACTCGGCATTATACAATTTCTTAACGCGGTCGATGGCGAGTTGCTCTATTTCATCCACCACCTGGCAACCTCCATAGTAGCGTTTGCCGGGATAGCCCTCGGCATATTTATTGGTCAGGATGGAGCCCATGGCTTCCATAACCTCGTCGCTAACATAGTTTTCGGAGGCAATCAGTTCTATGCCTCGCATTTGACGCTGGCGCTCGGCCTCAATCAATTTGAATACGGTGTTGTCAATTTTCATATTTGGGTTGATTAGTGTTTTTAATTCTTCAGTTCTTCTACCAGTTTTACCTCATCGAGGTGTATGGTTTTGTTGCAATAATGACATGAGAGCGTTCCCCGAACCGAATCGCGGACATGGAAAATTGTGTTCATCGGTTCGTTGTTTGTGATGCACTTGGGATTTGTACATTTGACAATGCCCCTTAACTCATCAGGTAGTGTGACGGTCTTTTTCTCCACGATTTCGTAGTCACGAATGACGCAAAGTGTCAAGTTGGGACAAATGACGGCAAGTTGGTTGAGCTCTTCGTTTGTGAAGTATTTGTCGGCAATCTTGATGATGCTCTTTGTGCCCATTCCCTTGCTTTGCAGATTGAATCCAATCGTGACAGCAGTCTTCATGCGGTCAAGATGCAGAAGATTTACAACTGCAAAAAGTTTCTGGGAAGGGATGTGGTCAATTACAGTGCCGTTTTCGATGGCAGCCACCAACAGTTCTTTGCTTTTCATTCGATAATCGTTTTGTCGTTGCGGATATCCTCGAGTGTAATCCCTAATGCATCGCACAAAAGTGCCTGACGGGCATATAAACCATTCCTTGCCTGTTCAAAATAATAGGCATGAGGATTTTCGTCAATACTATATTCAATTTCGTTCACGCGGGGAAGCGGATGGAGAATCTTCATGTTCTCCCGTGCCTTTCCGAGCATGTTGAGTTTTAGCAGATAACGGTCTTTTACGCGTTCGTATTCCATTAAGTCCGTAAATCGTTCTCGTTGTACGCGTGTCATGTATAGAATGTCCGCACTGCTAATCACATCGGCATTAAAATCGGTGTGCTCAACATAGCGTATGCCGTGTTCGCGGCAGAAAACCTTGTACATTTCGGGCATCGCAAGTTCTTCGGGGGCGATGAAGTGGAATGTAGGATTGAAATGATACATGGCTGTAAGCATGGAATGAACCGTGCGGCCGTATTTCAAGTCTCCGACAAGGAAAATGTCGAGATTGTCGAGCCGTCCCTGTGTTTTATAGATGGAATACAGGTCGAGCATCGTTTGCGAGGGATGTTGGTTTGCTCCGTCGCCGGCATTTACAATAGGTACGGGTGCAACTTCACTGGCATATCGGGCAGCACCTTCCAGATAATGGCGCATTACGATGAGATCGGCATAGTTCGATACCATCATAATGGTATCTTTCAAGGTCTCTCCCTTTGTGCCGCTGGTAACTTTGGGGTCGGCAAAACCGATGACCCTTGCTCCTAATCTGTTGGCGGCCGTTTCAAAAGAAAGCCTTGTGCGTGTGCTGGGCTCGAAAAACAAGGTGGCAACGACTTTTCCTTCCAGCAGACGGCGATTGGGATGTTTTTCAAACTCCTGTGCCATCTGAATCAGATACTCAATCTTTTCGCGACTATGATCCGCAATCGTAACCAGGCTTCGTTTTTCCATACGAGTAAAGATGGGTGTAAATATTGATTTCTGCGCGCAAATTTAATTTAATTTATCCAGTTTGGCAATTATGCTGCAATATACTTTTATAAAAAACGAAATTTTAGGGTAATAGCTTGAGTTTGTACCTAATTTTTTATAACTTTGTACACTTGTACACTCTATCTATCCATAGAAAAACAGAAAAGGTCAAGGAAATACTTGGACAAAATGCGTAAAAAATTTATGGTGGCATTATGGGCGGTGTTCCTCGGAATTGTAGGAACTATTGCTACATTGTTCCTTCTTATAGAGAATGGCACCATTGGCTATATGCCAGACCTGCAGCAATTGGAGAATCCTGTGGATAAATACGCTAGTCAGGTCTTGTCTGAAGACGGTGTGCTTCTTGGCACTTGGAGTTATAGCCGTGCGAATCGTATTTTTGTAAGTTATGACGAACTTCCTCCTTATCTGATTCAGGCATTGATTGCCACGGAGGATGAGCGCTTCCATGAGCATAGCGGCATTGATTTCCGTGCTGTGTTGCGTGCAGTAGTGAAGCGCGTACTTTTGCGTCAGAAACAAGCGGGCGGTGGCAGTACGATTACCCAACAATTAGCCAAGCAGTTGTATAGTGCCAAGGCGGGTGGTATATACGAGCGTGCCATGCAGAAACCTATAGAGTGGGTGATAGCGGTAAAACTTGAGCGATACTATACCAAAGAGGAAATCATAACGATGTATCTCAATTATTTTGATTTTCTGCATAACGCGGTCGGAATCAAAACAGCCGCTAAAACTTATTTTGGTAAAGAGCCCAAGGATTTGACGATAAACGAATGTGCTACGCTAGTCGGTATGTGCAAGAATCCATCGTTGTTTAATCCTGTACGCAGTCCGGAACGCGCCCAAGGCCGCAGGGATGTCGTGTTGCAGCAGATGGAAAAAGCAGGATGGCTGACAGAGAGTGAGATGGATTCGTGCATGGCTCTACCTTTGGAACTGAACTTCCATCGTCAAGACCATAAGGACGGACATGCTACCTATCTAAGGGAGTACCTGAGGGGAGTGCTGACGGCAAAGGAACCTCAGCGTAGTCATTATGCCTCATGGCAGGAACAGAAGTATTATGAGGATTCGTTGGCTTGGGCAAATGACCCTCTATATGGCTGGTGTAACAAGAATATCAATAAGAAAACAGGACGCCCCTACGACCTCTATCAAGATGGCTTGAAGATATATACGACAATCAACAGCCGGATGCAACGTTATGCGGAGGAGGCCATGGAAGAACATGTAATAGGTTCTCTCCAACCACAATTTGACAAGGAAAGAAAGGGTTCGAAAAAGGCACCCTACGGAGCCAGTGTTTCCGAGGCCGACATCCAAAGACTTTTGACTCGTGCAAAGAAACAAAGTGGTCGTTATCTGCAGATGAAGGCCGATGGATATAGCGAAGAGGAAATTGACCGTGCCTTTGCAACTCCAGTAGAGATGGAGGTATATTCACCCCGAGGAGATATCGACACCTTGATGTCGCCGATGGATTCCATAAAATATTATAAGGGATTCCTGCGTTCTGGTTTCCTCTGCATGGACAATGCAAGGGGTTATGTAAAAGCCTATGTGGGAGGGCTCGATTATGCCCACTTCCAATATGATATGGTTACGCAAGGTAGGCGACAAGTCGGTTCGACCATTAAGCCCTATCTTTATGCTATGGCTATGGACAACGGATGGACACCTTGCGATGTGGCTCCGAATGAACAGCGGACCTATGGGAATTGGACACCGCGCAATGGCAGTCGGGCACGATATGGCGAAATGGTTACCTTGAAATGGGGTCTGGCTCAGAGTAATAACTGGATTTCTGCTTACCTGCTGAATGCCCTTAATCCTTATCTGTTTGTTAAGTATCTGCATAAGTTTGGTATAAAGAACCGTAACATACAACCCACTTTGGCCTTGTCTCTTGGCCCTTGCGAGGTAAGTGTATTGGAGATGGTGACGGCTTATACGACATTCCCAAAGGGTGGTACGCGTTGTCAGCCCGTTTTCGTTACAAGAATCACGGATGCCGATGGTAATGTGCTGGCCGAAGTCAGTGATCTGCAGGTTAGGAAGAACGAACAGGACGAGAACGATACCCGCGAAGTGCTGAGCGAGGATGCGGCCTATAAGATGATAGACTTGATGCAGGGTGTGATGAATGGTGGAACGGGTAGCCGAATGCGTTTCCGTTATGGAATCCATGCCCAGATGGGTGGAAAGACAGGAACTACGAATGACAATTCCGATGGTTGGTTTGTGGGCTATACGCCATCCTTGACTTTCGGCGCATGGGTTGGCGGTGAAGAACGCGATATCCATTTTAATAGTATGGCCTATGGTCAGGGGGCGGCGGCAGCGTTGCCTATAGTGGGTTTGTTCCTACAGAAAGTCTTTGCCGACGGTGCATTGCCATATTCGCCTGATGAGAAATTTGTATTCCCGAGTGGCTTTGACCTGTGTGGTTCTGAAGACTCTGACGAAGAAGACGAGAGCATAGACCCCGCTACGGGATTGCCCAATAAGTCAGTAATGAATGATTTATTGAATTATTAACGAAAATATAGAATTCGAAACCAACATGAGATTCTTAGCCATAATCCCAGCCCGATACGCCTCAACCCGTTTCCCCGCCAAGCCTTTGGCTATTCTTGGGGGAAAACCTGTCATCCAGAGAGTCTATGAGCAGGTGTCGCAGGTTATGGATGAGGTCTTTGTGGCAACGGACGATGAAAGAATCCTGAAGGTTGTGGAGGATTTTGGTGGAAAAGCCGTGATGACCCGCGAAGACCATAAGAGTGGAACGGACCGTTGCTACGAGGCTTATCTCAAGATAGGCAATGGGGCAGATGTAGTCGTTAATGTTCAGGGCGACGAACCTTTTATTCAGCCCAGTCAGATAAAATCCCTTCAGTCATGTTTTGAGGACGAGAACACGCAAATCGCCACTCTCGTCAAACCATTTAAGGTGACGGATGGATGGGAAGCCCTGCAAAATCCAAATTCTCCGAAAGTTGTAATCAGTGATGACAATAGAGCCTTGTATTTCAGCCGTAGCGTGATACCCTATCTGCGTGGTGTGCCCGAAGGGGATTGGCTGTCGAAGCATGTATTTTACAAGCATATCGGACTATATGCCTATCGTGCCGAAACTTTGGCTGAGATAACCCGTTTGCCCCAGAGTACGCTGGAAAAGGCCGAGAGTCTGGAACAACTCCGTTGGCTTGATAATGGTTATATCATTAAGGTCGGATTTACGGATGTGGAGACTATCGGCATAGATACTCCTCAGGATTTGGCCCGTGCCGAAGCGTTTATTAAAAAGCAATAATTCCATGAATAAAATATCCCTAAAATATACTTTCGTTTTTGTAGTGTTATGTATTCTTTCCTGTCCGATGCAGGGACAAGGTATAACGATTGGAACTTATACTTTCCCCGATGGCGCTGTGTATCAGGGAGAATTGTTTAAGGGCAAGCCTTATGGACAAGGTACGACCCAATTCCGGAACGGAGATATTCACCAAGGCAAGTATGTAAAGGGAAAGCGTGAAGGTTATGGCGTATTCATGTTTACGGATGGCGAGAAATACGAAGGCGATTGGATGCAGGGCCATCAGCATGGCGTCGGAACCTATTATTTCAAGAACAACAACAAGTATGTCGGTCTGTGGTACCGCGATTATCAGCAGGGTCAGGGAACAATGTTCTATTACAATGGTGATATGTATAAAGGGAACTGGAAGGAGGATACACGCGACGGAAAGGGAACTTATACTTATGCCAATGGCGCTTATTATTCAGGAAACTGGTTGGCCGATATGAAACAAGGTATGGGCAAATTCGACTGGAACGATGGAAATGTCTATGAGGGCGAATGGCGTAACAATCAGATGAGCGGAAAGGGAACTTACCAGTATGCCACGGGCGATGTCTATACAGGCGACTGGCTAAACAATGTGCCCCATGGCCGTGGAATCTATACCTATAAGAACGGTGACCGCTACGAAGGAACTTATGTGAACGGCGAACGGACGGGAGAGGGAATCTCTACCTTTGCCAATGGCGATAAATACACGGGTCATTACCTCAAGGGAGAACAGGATGGAATGGGGACATTCACCTGGGCAAACGGCTCTTTCTATCATGGCCAATGGAAGGCAAACAAGCAAGAAGGAAGGGGCAAGTACACCTGGAGTAATGGCAATACCTACGAAGGACAATGGAAGAATGGACTGATGGAGGGCGAAGGTGTACTTCGTGAGGTTGATGGTGATAAATTCAAAGGAACCTTCAAGGATGGCATGAAAGAAGGTCATGGCATCCTTGAGGATAAGAACGGAGTACGATACGAGGGCGAGTTTCATCTCGACATGAAAGATGGAAATTTTGTTGTACGTGAGGGGACACAAGTACGAAAGGTGACATACATTCGCGATATTGAACAGGACTAACTAAAGCGTAAAGATATGGCAACAAAGAAGGTAACTACGACAAAGGAGAAGTCGCAGAAAGGGAAAGAATCCAAGAAAGTGGAGCCAAAAGTTCAACAACTCAAGTTGATTCGTAATGACAAGTATCTGGCTGAGTATGCTCCAGCAATAGAGGGTCGCCATCAGTATGCGATAAATAAGATTAAGGAACTCACCTGTGACGGAAATGTCGCATTGAGTGAGTTTGCCGATGGCTATCTTTATTTTGGCTTACACCGCACCCTAAATGGGGGTTGGGTATTCCGCGAATGGGCTCCTAATGCCAAGGAGATATTCCTTGTAGGTGATTTCAACGATTGGAAGGAGACCCCGAAATATGCCATGAAGCGTGTCAAGGGTTCAGGAAACTGGGAGATAAAATTGCCGAAGGCCGCAATGAAGCATGGAGACCTGTTCAAGTTGATGGTTCATTGGGACGGTGGACAGGGAGAGCGCATTCCTGCTTGGGCAACTCGTGTTGTTCAGGATGAACAGACCAAGATATTCAGTGCTCAGGTATGGGCTCCCAATACTGCCTACGAATGGAAGGTAAAGAAATTCAAGCCCGATACAAACCCGTTGCTGATTTATGAATGCCACATCGGAATGGGGCAGGATGCAGAGAAGGTTGGCTCTTATCGCGAGTTTAAGGACAATGTCCTTCCGCGTATTGTGAAAGATGGATACAACTGTATTCAGATTATGGCCATTCAGGAGCATCCTTATTATGGTAGTTTTGGCTATCATGTAAGTAACTTCTTTGCAGCAAGTAGTCGCTTTGGTACGCCGGAGGAACTTAAGGAACTCATCGATACTGCCCACCAAAACGGATTGGCCGTTATCATGGATATTGTTCACAGCCATGCCGTAAAGAACGAACTCGAGGGTCTTGGTAACTTCGCAGGCGACCCCTGTCAATATTTCTATGAAGGTGCAAAGCGCGAGCATCCCGCTTGGGACAGCCTTTGCTTTGACTATGGAAAGAACGAAGTGCTCCATTTTCTGCTCTCCAACTGCAAGTATTGGCTTGAGGAGTACCACTTCGACGGATTCCGTTTCGATGGCGTGACCTCAATGCTTTATTATAGTCATGGCTTGGGCGAAGCCTTTATGAGTTATGGGGATTACTACAACGGACATCAGGACGATAATGCAATATGCTACCTGACTTTGGCCAACGAAGTAATCCATCAGGTGAATCCTGCCGCCATTACCATTGCCGAGGAAGTGAGCGGAATGCCGGGTCTGGCTGCTCCGTTTAAGGACGGAGGCTATGGCTTCGATTATCGCATGGCCATGAATATTCCCGATTATTGGATAAAGACCATCAAGGAACTTCGCGATGAGGATTGGAAACCGAGCAGCATGTTCTGGGAGGTAAAGAACCGCCGTGCCGACGAGAAGACAATCTCCTATTGCGAGAGCCACGACCAGGCACTTGTCGGCGACAAAACGATAATCTTCCGTCTGGTGGATGCCGATATGTATTGGCATTTCAAGAAGGGAGACCAGAATTATACGGCAGACCGTGGTATTGCACTCCACAAGATGATTCGCTTGCTTACGGCCAGCACCATAAACGGAGGCTATCTCAACTTCATGGGCAATGAATTCGGACATCCCGAATGGATTGACTTCCCGCGCGAGGGCAATGGATGGAGTTATAAATATGCCCGTCGCCAGTGGAACCTTGTTGATAACAAGGAACTCTGCTTCCATTATCTGGGCGACTTCGACCAGGCTATGCTGAAGATACTCAAGAAGGAAAAGAACATACAGAAGACCCCAGTTGTGGAAGTCTGGCACAATGACGGCGACCAGATATTAGCCTTCCAGCGTGGGAACCTGCTGTTCTGTTTCAACTTCAGTCCCAGTCGCAGTTATGACGGCTATGGCTTCATGGTACCCGAAGGGCGCTACGATTATGTGCTGAATACCGACGATACTTGTTTCGGAGGCAATGGCCTGAACGACGATACTATTCCACATCTTACAAATTGGGATGCCCAGTTGGCTCGTGATGGCAAGGGTTGGCTCCAGTTGTACTTGCCAGCGCGTAGTGCCTGTGTCTTGCGCAGGGTAGAAGAGTGATGAGACATTCTGTGCTTCAGAAACAACAGACTGCACGGAAGATATTCACATTCTGTGTCGTCTATTTCCTGGCATTTGCTTTTTGCTATGTCTTTCTGCTTCAGCGCGACATTCTGGCACAGACCCAATATAAACTTTCCGACGGAACAACCCTCTATCGCCCCCTGTTGTCGGCTGTGCTTTGTGCCTTGCTCGGTACGGCCCTCAGTATTTTTGCCTTCCGCATGTTAAGACGACTGCCTTTGAGGGCAAAGGCAATGGCGTGGTTCCCCTCATTCCTTCTTATCGGATTGTTGGGTAGCGCACACTTTCCTGAACTTGGCGACACCGCTTCGCCGTATCGCTGGGTGTGGGTTCTGCTGTCGATTCTGGCCTATATGGCTCTTTTGCCATTCTGTAGTCTGCTTCGCTATGCTCCTGGCAAGCGCGAATCCTTTACCTCGTGCGCCTGGCCCAATGCCCTTTTGCTGACCCTCTTCTCGCTTGTCAGTATAGCCATCAGCAATACCGACATCGTACTCCATCGTACTTTGCAGTCGGCTCGTTATTTGCAAGCGTGTGATTATGAGGCTGCCCTCCAGACAGCCCGATGGGAGGCCAGTCCGTCGAAACGGCTTTCCTCGATGACGGCCTTTGCACTCAGCAAGACCGACCAAATGGGGCAGTCCCTTTTCTGCTATCCCCAGCCGTATGGCAGCGAAGGCCTTTTGCCGCTCTGTTCCGACACGGTTATGTTCTACGACCTTCCACGCGCCGTGGGTCATCATATCGGCTATAAGCGAGGGAATGATATAACCGCTACTCGCTTTCTCGAGACGATAGCCCCGATGCCTCATGCGCGTCCTTCGGCTCGTCAGTATTTGCTCTGTGCCTATTTGCTGGATAAGGAACTGGATAAATTCTGTACGCTTTTGTTGACAAGGGATTCCCTTTCCCTGTCCTTGCCCCGTCACTATCGCGAGGCATTGCTTTTGCATCAGGAACTGAACCCTGAAACCGACATCCTTCTCGAAGATTCGGCCTTGAATGTTGCTTTCCAGCAATTCAAGGCCTACCTGAAAGAAGATGTTGCCAAAGACGAACGGGAACTGAAATGCCGCGACCGCTTTGGCAACACCTATTGGAATTATTACTATTTTAATTAACGACGGCCTCCCCGTCCGCTGCTGTGTGCTGCTCCTCCAGAGTGGGACCTGCCTGAAGGTGCTCCGCCCATGTGGCTGTGCGAGCTGGAGTGGCTTCGGCTACCGGAACCCATAGATGGGGTGTGACCAGAGGGACGACTTGTTGAACCTTGGTGCGAGCCGAAGGAATGTCCTGCGCTGCTGTGGCTTGTGCTGTTGGGGCGGGAAGTCACGGTCGTGTGGCTGCTGCTTCGCATGGTGTTCTCCCTGTTGTGTGTGCCGTTCGAGCGTGTACCGAAGTGCTCTCTGCGGGAAGAGGAAGAACCGAAATTCTCTCTGCGGGAAGAGGAACCACCGAATTGTCCTCTGTGGGAAGAAGTGCCGAAGTGCTCTCTGTGCGAGGGCGTGCCGTGATGGTCGCGTCCTGCTCCTCCACGAGCGATACCGTTGTGGGGATGAGTAGAGCGATGCATTCCGCGGAAGCCTCCGCGCCATGCGGGACGACGGTCGTGGTAGTAGCCGGCAGCGAAATGTATTCTTCCGTGTCCACCGCGATAGTCCCAGAAGATGGCAGGACGATGATAGTAGAAATGTCCGCGTGCGTAGTAGTTGAAAATCGGGAAGTACCATCCGCCGTTGTACCACCATACGGGACGATAGAAGTAGTCGGCTGCGGCAAAGGTTGCCCACTGCCAGTCGTAGAGGATGTGTCGCAGGTCCTCGTTACGATAGGTCAGGTACATACCGTCGATGTCAGTTTCGTTACTCAGCGACAGCAGGTAGTCGAGGTTGATTTCGTAAGCATCGTTATACTGCTGGTCGTTCAGGTTCAGCTCGTAGGCCATTTTGTCTGTCAGATAATAAGCCCTTTCGCGAGCGGTCTCGTAATCCATTGCGTTCATACCCGTCCATGCGAGGAGCGCGATTGTCAAAGTCATCAATTTCCGTGTCATAGCTGTAGGGTTTTAATAGGTTAATAATTCAGTCTTATTTTTTTGTTTTAGTTTTCGTCTTTGTTTTCTACACTGCAAAGTTACGGGCTCTATATGAGTCCTCAAATGGTAAATTCCTATTCCGGGAGGGGAAAATCCCTCCCGTGCATAGTGCTTATCCTTTATATATAATATATAGGAATATTATCCCAACTCCGCCGCGAAAACAAAATGCGGAGCAAAGGAGTTTGTGACGGATTCCGTCGGGCGTTGGTCGAAGATGCCAAACACGCTGCTGCCGCTACCGCTCATGGCTGCATAAACGGCTCCACAGTCGTATAGTTGTTGCTTGATGGCGGCAATGACGGGGTGCTGTGGAAATACACTTTCCTCGAAGTCGTTGGCGATGAGGTGCGCCCATTCGTCCAGGGGGCGACGGATGCTTGTCCTCAGTTCGTGCTGAGGCTTACGGGGTACGATGTTGGCGTATGCCTCGCGTGTTGATACAAAATCGTCGGGCTTCACCAGCAACAGATATTTCCCTGCCAGGGAGAGTGCGATGGGTGCGAACTGGTCGCCGATACCTGTAGCAAAGACTGGTTGGTGGCTGACGAAGAAAGCACAGTCCGCTCCCAGTCGGGCCACGCGCCTTTCCATGTCCTCTTTGGTCAGGCCGAGGTGGAACATGTCATTCAGCATCGTCATTGTGAAGGCGGCATCGCTGCTTCCTCCACCCAGTCCAGCCCCCGAAGGGATATTCTTATGCAGGCGGATGTGTAACGGTGGAATCTGAAAGCCCTCCTCGCGCAACAGGCGGACGGCACGCATCACCAGATTGTCTGCTGTCGCTCCCGCCACGGCTATGCCCGTAGTTTCCAGTCCGTCGGCTTCAGCCTCCGTTATTTCCAGTTCATCGCATAGTGGGATGGGGTAGAATGCCGTCTCCAGATTATGGTATCCGTCGGGACGGCGCTCCGTGACATACAGCCCTAAGTTAATCTTTGCGCAAGGAAAACTTCTCATATTGAGTGCTAAGGTACAAAAAGTTTCGCATACATGCAAAATATCATCATCGTGTCCTGTACTTCGTAAGATTTTGGCGATAAAGTTTGGTGCAGAAATACAAATGTGGTATTTTTGCAGCATAAAGATAACGAGACCTTTATGAAAAGAGAAAAGAAAGACCCCGAATTTATGCTCGAGTCCATCCTCGACCTCAATTCCAACAATGTATGGAATGTCAGCGAGGAACAAATTGCCAAACTTTGGGAGGCAGAAAAGCAGGAGGACGGCTTCGCCTCTTCTGAGGAGAAGTTGCTGAACATCATCCGCCTGTGCTTCGAAGTGGTGCATTACACCCCCAGGGACGAACGCGAGAAACGGAAATACGAAAACGGCGAGTGGACCATATTCACACGCTGCAACGAGAAAAAGGGCGCTGTGGCTATCCGCCGGAAATACATCAAGCGGATTACCGACCTCAGTTATGAGAATGTGAAGCACATCACGGCAGCCATGTTGCTCGAACTGATAGACCGCAACTTCGGTGGCGGCTGGGACTCCATTCCCCTGTCCATCAAGGATATCATCGAGTCGAGTTTCGACATCAGTACCACCCAACTCCCCACCAGTCGCATCCATGCTCCGGGCGGAACACTCGAGCGCAAGGTGGAGCAAGGCTTTGAGGTGCTCGAAGTGGAGAAAGGTACTTGGACCGAGGCCATCTTTGCCAAGAAGAAGGAACCCGTATTGAAGATTCGTTGCAACGGAGATGTCCGTTACGACGAGGACGGCAATATCATCAACAACACGGAGGAAGACTCCGAGAGCGACGATAAGTCGGTAGAGAATGAGGACGATATGGGCAACGATGACACCTTTTATTCCTCTTATGCTGCCGAAGCAGAGGTGAAGGAAGAACCCGAAGACGGCTTCTCCATCGAGGAGTAACCCATCCCGTACATTTCATTATCATTCAAGCAGCGCAGGTTGGGGCTTCAACCTGCGCTGCTTTGACTCTCAACCTGCCGGGGTTGGACCTCCAACCTGCGCAGGTCTGCCCCCCCTCAACTATACCCCATATTGAGCATACGGCAATCACCATACGGTGAATACCGTATTCATTTTGAATTTGCAATAAGCAATTTTTCGATGATTGCTGTATGCTTGACACGGGGTATAGTTACACCCTCAAAAATCAATATTGTCTCGTCCAAAAATCAACACCGTTGATTTCGAAAATCATTAGTATTAAATTGCAAAATCATTACCGTTGATTTTGCAAATCATCAGTGTTGATTTGACAGGGTATAAATTTCTCATCTTTCTATTACACATATTAAATTAAAATTCGTACATTTGCATCGTGAGACTTATCTCACTACACCGCAGCGGTCGTGTAACTTATCGGAAATAAAAGAAGCGTTATGCTCTTTCTTGCAAGTAGAAAACCTGAGAAATTTTCCAATTTGCAATCCCTGGAGACCTATTTATTAGGGCTTTGAAATAGAAGAAGGCAGACATAGCGGCTTCGCGCGTTAGCGTGGAACTGCATAATTGTATCATCTTTTCTATTTCGGGCTTTCTCAGGGCCTTCTACTTGAAGATGTGGACATACAGTTCCACGCTTCTCGTATTAATACTAATACAATATTAATAAAAGGTTCTCCGTGGGACTGGGAGGACAGGAGGAAATACCATGAAAAAGTTCTATTCGAGGCTGCTCATGCTCATAGTGGGTATAGTGGCAATGGGGCTGTCGGCTTGCACCAATGATGACACAGGCGAGCAACTGGCACCGGACGAGGTGAGAGTGTACTTTGTCTGTACCCTCGATGTGTCCAGCGGAAGACTTATGGCTCGTGCGAAATCCCATGAAACCATATTCGGCGAGTTCTACGAGAAGATAAAGACAGGCGAACTCGTCGCCCCTTCCTACGAACTGACGATGACGGAGGTGAACACGGGTGAGACCTATACCTTCAAAGGTCAGTGGGGCAGTCATACCCGAGTGACGATGAGTACGGGAACCTATCGTGTTGTAGGTACATCTACTGCAGAAGGCGAGAACATACAGGACAAGAGTTCTTTCCGTTTCGACGAGCAGAT
>JAGCYD010000079.1 GCA_017960985.1 Bacteroidaceae bacterium | reverse complement strand
CCAAGTTATGAATGCAAGATTCATCGGATTAGGGATTTACACATTGAATCTAAAATGCATGATGTCACCATCCTGTACTTCGTATTCCTTACCCTCGACACCCATTTTACCAGCCTCGCGGACAGCAGCCTCGGAACCATATTTGATGTAGTCCTCGTATTTGATGACTTCGGCACGGATGAAACCCTTCTCGAAGTCGGTATGAATGACACCCGCACACTGGGGAGCCTTCCAACCGCGACGGAATGTCCAGGCTTTTACCTCCATTTCACCGGCAGTGATGAAGGTCTGTAAGTTCAGCAAGGAATAGATAGCCTTAATCAGACGGTTGCAACCACTCTCCGAAAGTCCCATATCCTCGAGGAACATCTGCTTCTCCTCGTAGGTTTCCAGTTCGGCGATATCGGCTTCTGTCTGTGCAGAGATGATGAGCATTTCTGCCTGTTCGTCCTTGATAGCCTCGGCCACGCGACGGGTATATTCGTTGCCATCCTTCGCACTCTGGTCATCGACATTGCAGACATATAGCACGGGCTTCGTGGTCAGCAGGAACAGGTTCTTGGCAGCCTGTTGCTCGTCCTCGGTATCGAATTCCACAGTACGGGCACTCTTGCCCTGCAGTAAGGCGGCTTTGTAGGCCTCCAATACCCCGAGTTCTATCTTCGCCTGCTTGTCACCACCGACACGCGCCTGTTTCTCTACCTTCTGCAACCTACTTTCGATGGTTTCAAGGTCTTTCAATTGCAGTTCCATGTCGATGATTTCCTTATCGCGGACAGGATCAACACTACCATCTACATGCACGATGTTTGTATCATCAAAGCAGCGCAACACATGGATGATGGCGTCACACTCGCGTATGTTAGCCAAGAACTGATTTCCCAGTCCCTCGCCCTTGCTGGCACCCTTCACCAATCCTGCAATATCCACGATATCGCATACGGCAGGAACAATACGCCCGGGGTGTACCAACTCCGCCAGTTTTGTCAGTCGCTCGTCGGGCACACTAACTTGTCCCAACTGCGCATCAATCGTACAAAAAGGAAAATTTGCTGCCTGTGCCTTTGCACTCGACAGACAATTAAACAATGTGGACTTTCCTACATTCGGCAGTCCAACTATACCAGCCTTTAATGCCATTCGTTCTTTATTTCGTTAATATAATGCCTGCAAAAGTAGGCATTTTTTTCGAGTTCGCAAAGTATTATTCCCCGTAAATCCCCTGCAACAGTTCATCCAGTTGTTCGGTCACATCGCGGGCAACAATCGTACCGTCGGGAGCAAAAAGAATGGTTGTCGGAATATACTGATAACTATAAAGCCTTGCCGAAATACCTTTGAGGTCATACAACTGCGGATAGGGAATCTTGAGATTCTTGATGGCCGTCTGAGCCTCAGCAATAGTTCTGTCCACGGAAACACCCAACACCACAAAACCTTTGTCCTTATACTGGTTGTATCGTTCGATGAGATGGGGGATCAGCATACGACAAGGAGGGCACCACGATGCCCAGAAATCCACAAGCACATACTGTCCGCGACCGATATAGTCGGAGAAGTGTGCAACTGAGTCTTTCACCTCGGTCGTTGTCGGGAAGTCCACAAACATATCTCCTTTATCAAGCACCTTGTCGCTGTTGAGATTGAGCGCCTGTCCCAATGTTGCGACTACGGGCAATAGTGTAAGCACTACGGTAATAATTGTCCTTTTCATCGTTATAATCTATTTTTTAAGTTCTACATAATCGATATCCGGCATCCAGCCGTTGGGGTTGGAAAGACGGATACTATTCTTACCTTTCTTCAGTTTCACTTTCAATGTGGCCGTTGCGGTTGTATTCCACCCGTTGCCTTTTACCGTCAGGCTCTCTATCGCCTTGCCATTGACCGAAACGGCCATGTTGCGACTATCACCTGCCAAATAGGCTATGGTAAGCGTGTATTTACCGCCCTTGGAAGAATAGACATTGTTCCAGACGAGGTCGTTCTGTTCGCTCATCCCCAACCAGCAAGCCTTATAGCCTCCCGAACAATTATCGTCGGCCGTATAGATACCCGTCTTTGCCTGTTGGTTGTTCTTGAGGTCCTGATAATCGCTGATATAAGCTGTCTCGGCTTCGTAGCGACGACGCTCCATACGCTCGTCGGCCACAGCCTTGTATATCCTACACCCATGAGCCGGCACGATGACCTGATAACCCGTTGTAAAGGTCCCCATTTCCTTGTGCTCGAAAAGGTCGCGCAGACGGATATTGCCTTTCAGATCAAGGTCGGTAAAGTTAACAGTCACACGACGCGCATCGTTGTGGGGATTGTAGATGACAAAGGCACGGGTCGTACCATTCAGCATCTCTATATCACGCACCAGGATATGACAACCATTTGTTTTCTTAACGATATAAGCCTGTTGGAACAGTTTATCCTGATTCAGTGCGATGAGTTCGGTGTTTTTCATCAGTTCGAGTGCCGTCGGACGAATATTCTGCAGATCACAACCGATGAGCAACGGAGAATTCAGCATGCACCACATACCAAAGTGGGTTTTATCCTCTTCCTCAGTCAGTCGGCGACCCACCTCGAGCATGTCCATGTCGTTATAATACCCCGGTCCGCTATAGGCAGACAGATAGAGGTTCTTGCCGATGATATATTGCAGGGATTGCCACGAGTCGGTAATGTCATAGGTGGTTCGCCACGACAAAGCCACATCCTTCACCCAAGTCCCGGGATAAGCCCAGCGACAAACATTCAGGATGGCATCGGGGCGTTTTGTATCCTTAATGGCACGACTGATGGTAGAATAACGCTCCTTTTCATCGAGGAAAAGTTCCTGACCTGCTTCCCTCCATTGTCCACCACAGAAATCCACCTTGATGAAGTCGAAGTCGAGGTCATTGAAGAACATATCGATGTCCTGCTTGTCATGCCCGTACAGACCCACGCCTCGCCCTGAGGTATCTGGATTGCCCCAACTGCCACAGGTATTGATGCCTGCATCGGAATAAATACCAGCCTTGAGCCCTTTACCGTGAATGTAATTCACAATAGGTTTTAAGCCGTTAGGGAACTTTTTCGGATGAACCAACAAGGCACCACTGGTTTCATGACGACCATAGAAATACCCATCGTCGATATTGATGTATTTATACCCCACATCGGCCAGACCCGTACTGACCATAGCATCAGCCTGTCCTTTGATAACCTCCTCGTTGATGTTCAGGGCAAAAGTATTCCACGAACTCCATCCCATTGTGGGTGGCAACTGAGCAAAGGTCTGGTTTAATAGGATACATTCAAAACTCAATATGAGTAGGGCGATTCGTTTCATAACATAAATTATTTAGTCTTGATTTTAGATTCTGCTTTAATGTGCCTCCAGCCAGTTCGTGCCCCAACCGCAATCGGCCACCAAAGGTACCGACAACTGACAAGCAGCCTGCATCTCCTCTATTACCATCGCTTGCAACCGTTCCTTTTCCGCTGGTACGACGGTGAAGTTCAGTTCGTCGTGTACCTGCAGAATCATGCGGCTCTGGAAGCCTTCTGCCATCAAACGGCGATAGACACGAATCATGGCTATCTTGATGATATCGGCTGCCGTGCCCTGTATCGGTGCATTGATGGCATTCCGCTCTGCATAACCACGGACCACGGCATTGTGACTATTGATATCGGGAAGAACCAAACGACGATGGAAAAGTGTTTCCGTATAACCACGGTCGCGAGCCATCTGGATGCTACGGTTCATGTATTCTTTCACCTTCGGATACGAAATGAAATAACCGTCGATAAGTTCCTTGGCCTCGGTACGACTGCATCCCATACGCTCGGCCAATCCAAAGGCACTGATGCCATAGATAATACCGAAGTTGGCGGTCTTTGCCTTCCTTCGCTCGTCGCTCGTCACCTGTTCTATGGGCTTAT
Organism: Bacteroidaceae bacterium; assembly: GCA_017960985.1. GTDB lineage: Bacteria > Bacteroidota > Bacteroidia > Bacteroidales > Bacteroidaceae > Physcousia. Next base: position 46,380 of record JAGCYD010000079.1, on the reverse strand, counting down.
GGAATATTTTGGCAGCCGTGGCAGCATGAATGTCGTACCCCGAGCGGAAAGCTTCGATGAGGTTCTCGTCCTGACTAAGGTGTGCCATGATGCGCAACTCTATCTGGCTATAGTCGGCAGAGAAGAATTCTTGACCCGGCTCGGGAATAAAGGCACGGCGTACTTCCTTTCCCTCCGCATCGCGAACAGGAATGTTCTGCAAGTTCGGATTGCTGCTACTCAACCGACCCGTAGCGGCTACGGTCTGATTGAACGAAGTATGGATATGTCCCGTCTGTGGATTGATGAGCAGGGGCAAAGCATCAATATAGGTTCCCAATAGTTTTTTCAGTCCTCGGTAAGCCAGAATCTTCTCCACGGCAGGATGACGGTTGCGCAAGGACTCCAGCACTTCCTCCGAGGTGACATATTGCCCCGTCTTGGTCTTCTTGGGCTTATCGGTTATCTTCAGTTTGTCGAAAAGCACCTCTCCCACCTGCTTAGGCGAAGAGATGTTCAGGTCGGGACAACCCGTCAACTGATGAATCTCGTCCTCTATCTGCTGCATACGCTCGGAGAAAAGCCGACTCGTTTCGCCCAGTCCCTCTGTATCGATGCACACACCATTGCGCTCCATATAAGCCAATATGGGCATCAACGGCATTTCTATATTGTAGAACAATTCCTCGCAACCCAGTTCCTTGAGTCGTTTCTCCAGTACCTGCTTCAGTTGCAGGGTGATGTCGGCGTCCTCACAGGCATATACATACACTTCCTGAGGTGAGAGGTCGGCCATCGACTTCTGGTTTTTACCCTTCGGCCCGATAAGTTCGTCGATATGGATGGTCTTGTAATTTAGCAGCGTCTCAGCCATGTAATCCATATTGTGGTACAACTCGGGACTAATCAGATAGTGGGCAATCATCGTGTCGAACATCGGCCCCCGTAGGGTGATGCCGTGATTCTGCAACACCATCAAATCGTACTTCAGGTTCTGTCCCACCTTCAGAATATCGGACTCATAGACCTTACGGAACACTTCCGTCACTTTGTTGGCCTCCTCTACTTGCTGAGGTACGGGCACATACCATGCCTGTCCTGGACGGATGGCAAAACTAAGTCCAACCAGCCTTGCCTTCATACTCTCGGACGAAGTCGTTTCCGTATCCAAACATATCGCCTCGGCCTTCAATAGTGTTCCCACCAATTCCTGCATAGCCTCTGGCGTATCCACCAGATTATACGATACTGAGGATGCAGAGTAAGAGGAGAATACGGGCGAAACAGCATCGGCCTCCTCTGTCACCGCTGTGCCCTCTATATGCGCTGTGGTCTCCGTGCCAAACCCAAAGAGGTCAAGTTGTCCGTATTGTTCTTTATCTTTGCCCTTCTTTTCCTTGACCTCTGTCTTTTCGGGGCGTTCTGTACTTCCTTTCTTCTTGTTGAGCAACGAACGGAATTCCAGTTCCTCGAACAATTGCTGCAAGGCAACGAGGTCTATCTCCTTCACCTGCAACGCCTCCATATCGAGTGCAATGGGCACATCCGTCTTGATGGTAGCCAACCATTTCGAGAACTGTATCTGCTCTTTGTTGGTTTCCACTTTCTCCCTCAGGGCACCCTTCAGTTGGTTTGTATTCTGCAACAGATTCTCTACGCTGCCAAACTCCTGAATAAGTTTCTGCGCCGTCTTTTCTCCCACCCCTGGACAACCCGGAATATTGTCGGCCGTATCGCCCATCAGTCCGAGCATGTCTATCACCTGACGGCAATCCACCAACCCATATTTCGCCATCACCTCCTGCGGCCCCAGAATCTCGGCATCCTTCATCCCGACACTGGGCCGATACATCCGTACATGAGGTGTAACGAGTTGCGCATAATCCTTGTCGGGTGTCATCATATAGGTATCTATGCCTTTGGCATCAGCCAACTGCGATAGTGTTCCGATAACATCGTCCGCCTCAAAACCCGGCACCTCTAACAAAGGAATGCGATACGCTTCCAATATCTTCTTGATGTAGGGCACCGCCACACGGATAGCCTCGGGAGTCTCCTCGCGCTGCGCCTTATATTCAGGATAAGCCTCGTGGCGGAAAGTTGGTCCGCTGGGGTCGAAAGCCACACCGATATGCGTAGGATGCTCCCTGTTCAGCACATCCTCCAGCGTATTTACAAAACCCATTATCGCCGAGGTGTTCAGTCCCTTCGAATTGATGCGCGGATTCTTGATAAACGCATAATAGGCCCTGTATATCAGTGCGTAGGCATCGAGCAGAAACAGTCTTTCCATGGTATCGGCTTTATCTCAAATAAACTATGGCATGAATACCCTTCTGACGGAGCAACCCACGAAATTGCCCAAAACCGTAATGATATATGTGGGAAGGGTCCACCATCCTAATTCCTCGACGGAAGCCAAGTAGTAAAAAGCATCGGCAACACTATGGTAGAAGCCTGAAAGGATGAAGGCAGGAACACAGAAGAACACACCCCATACTGAGGACTTCTCGCGCCAGCACCAAACCGCAATCTCCATAAGGAATCCGCAGCCGACACCTCTGGCAAACACCTGCAAGAGGTCGTGAGACTCCCTATTCTGAATGATACCGTTCAAGAACTCGGTATCCAAGGTTCCCGACCACCGTGCGACGAGGGCAATGATTCCACACCCGATGATATTCCCCAGCAGAACCAGCGTAAGTCCCCAGACATCACCGAATATCGTCTTCTTCCGTAATGGCCACGAGCCAGCCTTCCCCGTATAGAGGTACGAGCCCATATATACCACACTCAGCAGACCCACGGAGAAGAGTACGGAACCCAACAGACCGCCGCCTACCGAACAAAAAATCCAACCTGCCAGACCTATCAGAATACCAGACAGGATGCTTCCATTCTTGTACATTGCAACAACTTTCATTTGATTTGTATTTTGTTACAAAGATAATACTTGTCGCCCAAAATACAAAGTTCTTGCTCTGTGTTTATTGCATCCCGTCCGTTTATTCTGTCATTCTTCCCGCGAATAGTGCATTAAATCGTATCCTTATGGCTTTAATCCTCTTCCTCAAATTGCTTTCTGGCAAATTCTATAATCTCCTTCCACCCCCTAACTTCTATTTAATACCACTTAAACACCCTCTACCTTCAGAGTGGGGAGCGGTTTTCCCGCGACCTCCAATCTGCCAAGCTATAGCAACGGTCATCACACCCTGAAAAACGCGCACAGACGGCAATTCTACGCCTTTTAGCCTCTACCCTGCTACTCACCAGCACACACAGAAAAGCGGCCACACAGACGCACAATCACGTCCATGCAGCCGCCTACATCTTCAAGCAACTTCAACCACTATTCAACTCGCCTTAAACACCATTTAACGGCATCAGGCTCATAATTCAAGCTGAATTCAAGCAATTACCACCACCGCCACCCACACCAATCACCTTGATAATGTGTGTTGTCTTGTCCTGTGGCAGTTTGATGTTCAAACCATCTTCCAAGTCATTTACCATCGATTCCCTTTTCATATTTGTCCTTTATTGTTTTTTCTCCTAACTTTTCAACAACTAATCTTCAGACCACTCATTATCATCCAGTGGTGGCAAGTAAGTGGTGTCCTCATTAAACTTATACTTCATCATCATAAATCTGTAAACACCCCATAGCATATCCAACCGTTCCAAGTGTTTCATCAATTCCTCTTTTTCACCAACTGCATTCAGCGCACTATCATATTGTACAATAATATCCCGCTTCACTTTACCCAAATTATCTAATTGCCTTATCCGTTCCCCATACGCCTCCAGTTTATCCGCAATGCTGTCATTGGGTAACACTCCAGCATTGGCACTCCCGTTCTTCTCACCTACCGCATAGGCAATGTATGCGGTCACCGCCATAACGAACACTATCAACAATATGTTTGCTGCTCGTTTCATATTATTGTCCCGTTTTTAATCTATCAATATCTGTAATGAACAAAAGTGGCAGTCCTCTTACGAGGGTTAATCTCAAATGTCTCAAAATACAAATACCCCATATTTTTCAACCTAAATACATAGATATCACCTTCCTTAGCCCATTTTGAGGTAGTTGTTAAATCACCATCATTGGTCCGATATGTCTCAATCCTTCTCTCCTTTTCTTTACACAAACTATCCAATTTAGGAATGAGTGCCAATATAGAATCGTTTTTAAACTCAATATAAAATGAGTCCTCAATATCAGAGATTCCATATTGCACACATTTATGCTTTGCGACTTTATAGTCAGGTAAGATTATACCCATTTCCATCGTAGCCAATTGATTATCCATATTCTCCTTGCTATGTCCTGCCCTATATATTTCCCAATACATAGCGGCATAAAATATAACAATTATGGCAACTGAAATTGCAACGGAAATGGCCAAACCACGCCAAAACTTAATTCTTCTTTCTGGACACAATTTGTTATATCCCCATATTGCAAGCAGAAGTACTGGTATTGACAGAACCAGAAATGGCACTGCAATAAGAATAAAGGATAACGCCACAGCCCATGGATTATAAATCATAGGTTTTAATCTTTTGCAACAAACTTTTTGTAAAACTCCCTCATTGTATCAACGAACTCTTGAGGCAAGCGATTGACCACCTCTTCGCAGATATGGTTGAGCACACCACCATTATAAGCTTCTGCAATACCACCAGCGATGGCGCCTAAAAGAATGTCGCTATTCATCTTATTCTTGCGTTTGTGAATTGACAGTTTTCCTTACCTATAAGCAGCCAGAAGGGATTGTAGAGAGGTATGAGACAGAGGTACCAACGATGTCCCAAATCATGGCAACGCTTTATGCATTGGAAGATATACAAAACATATAGCAAGCTAACGAATATCGTTTCTACAAGAAATAAGTAACCGAAATTATACGCCCATATAAATGACACATACATTAAATCAACGAGAAAATAAACCATTAAGGGCACGCACCCCGTTAAAAGAGCCATAAACACTCCAATTTCAACAAGTCCTAAGGAAAAACTGAATCTCCAACAAGGATAATACAATAGATAGAACAATTGGTTTGTAAGATGTGCGATAAGCACAACAGAGATTATTGCACATATAAAGATGCAGATAAAACCCCTCCTACTCAGCTTTCCTTTGGGCGAAAGGAAATCGAGAATCTTTCTTCTAATGTCTTTCATTTTATTCTTCTATTCTTTTTTATTTTATCTTCCCTTCGAGATACATTTTATAATGCTGCTGACAATACCCTGAAGTCTTGGCAGCACGGCTACACCTCATGCCGCTCTTGGTCTTTGCCTTGCATTGTTTCACTTTAGGGTCGTTAGCCTGATGCACACGACAGTATTTGCTCCGCTCCAGAGCCATATTCTTACAGCGCGTGCCCTTCTTTGTTATGGCCTCGCATCTAACTTGTGATTGTTTCTCCCCCCATGCCTGTTCTATGGGAACCATACATAACAGCAACATTGCTGCGACGATTAGTTTTAGGTGTTTCATGGGCTGAATTATATTCCTGCCGTAAAGTTATTAAAATATTATCAATCTCACATCAATTATTTCAACTGATTGTATGAGTTAGGTGTTTGGCTGTAGGAATTATTTTTCTTACCCAAGGATATATTTTAATTCTCCGTAATCCTCCAAAATCGGTGTTTTTGAGGCATTTTGATCGGCACTTTTGAGGTGATTCAGTCGGTGTTTTTGAGGCATCTTGATGAACAAACATTGCATAAGTATCTCACAAAAATACTTTAAATTCTTTCCACAACAAAAGAATCTTTAGTCACAAGCCTTGTGAAATTAGAAAGATTATTCCCAAACAACTAGATTTCTGTTCAAGAGAATCTTTTTTGTTTTACCGCTCTTTCCTAAAATGATGTAATTATTTGCTAGAATTTCATCCATTTTATCCATAAATATTGCCTTAATCCTCGAACATTTCTCGTTAATTGAATTGAGAAGAGGATTAGTCACATCTTCAATGCTTTGTAAAACTTGAGCATTCATCCCCCTTGGTTTTAGGTGGTTGTAGATCTCCGTCAGTTCCCCCCTATAATCAGGTAAAGATTTGAAGACAATTCCTTCAGGATGCTTTAGATACAATAGATATATAGCCTTAAGCAAAGGTTCCATTCTTATTTCCTTATCACCTAATAACACACGATAGTCTTTGCTTATAGTCAGTTTTCTTAACATCGGCCGTGTTTGTCTTCTCTCTATTCTCATGACCGTCTTTGGACACTTCTCTCCCATATAGTATCTGTCCAACACCTGCTTGAAAATGTCATTTGGAGAAACTATATCAAACAATGTCATGCACGACTGAACCTTCATATCATCAGGGCTTCCCAGTATTTCATGTGCAGAGTGCCCATCTATGTTTAATAATGCCTGGGATATTTCTCTTAATCTCATGCCAAGCATCGGATGATTCAGGTAAGCTTGAGCCTCCTCTATTCCACTAAGTCCATAATATTCAGAGTTACAACTAAAACCCAGTCCTTTTATTTGCGGAAAGATATACCATATCCAGTGTCTAGTTTTTCGTCCAGACTTGATTTCTTCTAAAGCCTCATTATAAGAACCATAATCACCATCCTGTGCCGCAACAAACCTTTCTAAATCAAAATTCTTCTCCTTTCCATCCTGTAATGCATTAACAAAACTACGAGGAAGACTTACATTCTCCAAATTCAAAGCTTCACGGAAATGCATCGCCATCTCATCGTCTGTAAATCCAGCGATACCACAACCTACACGAGTAACAAGAAACTGCTTCTCGGAATGCTCTTTTGCAAAGGCGATGAATCTATCCACATATGGTTGCATATCAGGGACGGCATTGCCTTTCCCAAAATCCACGGGAATAGCATAACTCTGTCCCTGCAAACCTTCGGCTTGCCCCCACACTGCACCAAACTTCTTTGCCGTGCGCGAAGCACCTCCTGTATGATAACCCAGTATATTGCTACCAAATACAAATATCTGATTCGGCAATAGTTTTTCTATGTAATTAGGGGTATATTCCATTCGTTTTTATTATTACATTATTACCAATGAATAATCATCGTGTCCGATAAGTTTCTTTTTTTTCAAACCTTTTATATGGTTCTTAAGCAAAAAATCCCGTTCGCAATATAGTAATTTCCGAACGACATCTCGTCCAAAATCAATCTTTTCAATAGCCATTGCTGCTTTAATGTAATTGCTGTTCTTTGTGTTAGCATCTATTGCTTTTTGCAGTTCGTCTGCGAATCTCTTTTTTTTTGCAACTTCGTACATCATTAAGATATAATGTGCAAGTGTATCACTAGCAGCAAATAAGACACAATCTTTGCTCACCTTAAACTTTCCACATCTAAAGCCGTTAGAATTCAGAGGATCTTTGCAATTCACTAGATAAGGAGGATTGTTGAAGTCTGAAAGACTCGTAAATGAATGTTGTAATTCTCCACTCTTTCTATTATAGCAGAAAACCACACTATCGCCATAGCTTATCCATTGTCCTTTTTGCCAAACAGCAACCAATGTAGCATACGAGCCTTCATCGTAGAATTTATTGAGGAATAACCCTCCAATTTCTTTTGCCTTCTTTTCACTATTATTATAGAAAGGCTCCCAGATTTTTTCCACCCATTTGTCAAAAGCCTTATAATTACAAATGGGGGTATCTGGCAAATGCTCCACAAGATACCTTGACCAGAATTCGGCAAACACGCCACCACCCCCAGCACCATCGGATACGGCAATTACACCCTTTCGTGCGATGGCCGCATCCTCATTGGTAATGCCTTCCTCAAACTTTGCAATTGACAATGCTCTCATTTTATTGTTGACTTATATTTGTGGGAGTTCCAATATCCATCAGTTGCATCAGTGTGGACATATCTGCATTCACGCTCATAGCCGTATGTCTGACATCAGGCTCATCTCCTCTCAGTTTTGATATATCGGGATTGTATCTTAGGGGTAACAGACTCGACATGTCATAGAGAACTTCTGAATATTCATCATCATTCAACTCTGCCTTATTGATAGGCAACAACACTTGTTTGATGCCATCGGGAGTAATATGGATATTCCAAAGCAAAACATTGCCGTCGTTTGTAAACATCGATTTTAGTTCATTCGCCTGCTGTATTACCTGCTCTCTCGAAGCATGATTAAATTCACCATCCGTGATATTGATTATGGTTGGAGGATAACAATCTTTTTCGTGGTGCTCTTCCATCCATTCATCAAGCAAATCCTTTGCCTTGTCAAAGGCTTGGTGCAGGTGAGTCCAATTTCCGTTACATCGGGCCTCCAACCATTGGTTCTTCTCCATTTCCTTCACCTGTACTCCCTTGCGTGTTCTCACTTCCTCCCTGACCGTTATCCTCTTATAGGGATTGTTTTTTATCTCCTCGGGCGAAACAAAAAATCGTCCTGACAAGTCTCCATTCCATCCACTATACACTTCATGCCCATAACCAATAATGGCAATGTCGTAATAGTGCCTTACTTCGTCCATCTTTACACACCTCAACACCAAGTCATAGATTTGCTTGTTTACGATTCTTGCTACGGCCTCGGCCAAAGAAATTTCCTCGCCATAAAGGTTGGTCATTCGTTTCATCGACACCGACTGATCTACAAGGAAGATGAATGCCGTAGGCGTATTTCTCGTAATCTGTGCCGTGTAGGGCGACTTAACTTGTAGGGCTTTCGGCTTTGAGGGAATAGGAATACCAAAGTTTCCAATGTTCTTGATATACTTTAATGGGATAAAGTTCTTTACTAACACCTCTGCCTGAAAGTATGACTGTTCTTCTTCGGGCAGGTCAAAGTGTGTATTGGCCATCACCGACTGAAAATGAATCTTCTTGAAGTCCTCTAGCGTACCACCTACATTCATTCCTCGTTTCGTGGCATTGCGGTCGGCATACTTACTATCTTCGTCATAAATTACATCCAAATCTATCTCCAAGACAACAGGGTTCGATATGCGTCCATCACCCATTGCCACATACATCATCGGATGTTTGGGCGTAAAACTCGTCCTCACATAGTGTTGCAAATGATAGCGCTTGTCAAGGTCTTTCGAGAGTTGCCCTCCGCCAGGCTTAGCGATATCTATTCTCTTTTCCTCGCAGTCTGCCCACGAGTACAAACCACCATTCTTGATAATAGATTCCAGATTATCTCTATCCGTAAAGGGATAGAGTTTCGTTATTCCATGTTGATCGAGAATGGCCTTAAAGTCCTGCCAATTACTTCTTCTTTCCATATCCTTAATTTATTACTGATTAAATAAATCTAATTGTTGATTATACCTATTCCTTTTCTTCTTTGCTGATGTTTCTTTATTCCCATATGGATATATCCCTTCTATGTATGCCTTAATCAACGAGGCGTGAGATAGCGGTTTTTTCGTATTCTCCACATCGACATTGGTATCGTAATCCAGTAACACAATAGTTTTGGTCTTGCTTGCTTCCCTCAGTCGTTCAATGATATGGGTCACCTTGTTTTCTAACATCCATTTATAAGTAGGGATGTAAATTTTTTTTCGCGCTTCAATATAGCCAAGCAACTCTGTTCCATATACGCCTTTCCTATGTCCAAGCGGTTTCCCGTATTTCCTCACCGTCCGTTTCAGCCCTTTCATGGTGTCGTTGGCAAACAATGAGGTATCTACATCACATCCTTCAAACACTTTCAACCCTTGCCAAATGGCTTCCACACAGGTTGCCGTATAACCTTCACTAAAAGGCACAGGTATTCCTCCGTGGGGGTAGAATGGACTCAATTTAACAAGGCCATCCTTCGCACTACTCGTCACATCCGCCAATATCGCCTTCGGATATTTCTTCAATATCGTTTCAGGCTTCTTTCGTTTCGATTCAATAATAATCATGTTTCCCCATTAGTTTTGAAGTCACCATTTAACAGGATTCGTTATGGAACCTCTATTTACGCCTAACTTTAATAATTTGTCAATTATCGCTTCATTTTCACCTTCAATGTGGTAGTATATTTTCCATTCAACTTTTGATATATTTTCGTTAACACCAATTATTTTCTCTATATACGGCATATCTATATCATTGAAAGAAAACCCCATTACCACAAAATGTTTAATACCCGAATAGAGTTCATAGAACCTATCTTTGTTTATTTCTATTCTCTGATTTACTTTTTTGGCATTATTCGCGACGTCCCTATTAATATTATCAATGATATCATTCCAATTAAAGTCTATATTATTTTCTTTTTTGAATTCATTCCATCTTGAAAATAAAATTCTATCGTCAGAATCGTGACCAACAACAATATCATCTGGTGTCATAACTGAATTATGAATATGCCATATATTCTCATCTTTGACACCATATACTTTCTCTAGCAGTAGAGTATAATTGAAGGAAAAAAACAATGATGTTTCATCAATTTTCAAGTTCTCATCTCTTTGTACATTAGCGTCCATTTTATTTATCCATTCACCAAAAAGAGGAGGAAGTGATCCTTTCAATAAATTCTTGACTTTTGATGGGGATGGTGGTATACCATTATTTGATTCCAGCAAATTCATATAATTGACATGCCCCAACATTTCTTCGAAGTTACTCCACCACATATCCTTAGTTATGGTATCCCCATATACATCGTGGAGCAAATTCCACAATCCAGATTTCTTTTTGACAATGTAGTCGCGAAAATCCGAATACATGGTTTTCAATCCATGATAAAGATCAAACCCATTTCCAATGATAAACAATTTGTCTGTCATTACCGTCAAAGTTGCATTTTCTATTGTTGTTCTACTTACATGTTTTTCAAGTCATAGTGCTTCTCATAAAGAAAAAGGATAGTTTCTTGAATTTAAACCCAACACTTATTTTACAGCCCTTCTCCACAGCCTTCGTGTACCATTCAACCGCCTTTTCTAAGTCCTTTTGAACGCCTTGCCCATATTCATAACAAACACCCAAATCGTATTGCGCACCAACATCTCCCTGCTCTGCAGCCTTAGTGTACCATTCCACTGCCTTTTCTAAGTCCTGTTCTACGCCTCCACCACAGTCATAACAACTTCCTAAAATATGTTGTGCTCTTGCATACCCTTGCTCTGCAGCCTTCGTGTACCATTCTACAGCCTTTTCTTTGTCCTTTTGGACGCCTATCCCAAAATAATAACAAGAGCCCAAATTAGTTTGTGCCGTTACATTTCCGTGTGTTGCTGCCTTCGTGTACCATTCAACCGCCTTTTCTAAGTCCTGTTCTACGCCTTTGCCATATTCATAGCAGTATCCTAAACTACATTGTGCTCTTGCATACCCCTGCTCTGCAGCCTCCGTGTACCATTTAACCGCCTTTTTTTCGTCCCTATCAACACCTTTTCCACAATAATAACAAATACCTAAGTTATATTGCGCATCTATATGCTTTGGATGTAAGAGCAGCTGTGCCAGTTGTCCATAGTATGTAAACATAATTTCTTGGGCTTTTGTATGGCCCTGTTTTACCGCTTTTGCGTTCCATTCCATCGCTTTTTCAAAGTCCTCTTCTACGCCGCGCCCATAATAATAACACTTGCCTAAGCTATATTGCGCATCTACATCTCCCTGCTCTGCTGCCTTCGTGTACCATTCAACCGCCTTTTTTTCGTCCCTATCAACACCTTTTCCACAAAAATAACAAATACCTAAGTTATATTGCGCCGTTACATCTCCCTGCTCTGCAGCCTTCGTGTACCATTCAACCGCCTTTTCTAAGTCCTTTTGAACGCCCCAGCCCCATCTATAAGAACTACCCAGTACACGTTGTGCCCGTCTGTTACCTTTTTGGGCTGAATCATAACGCATTAAAAAACCTATTTTTTCGTTTTTAATACATCCATAGCCTTTCATCAAACAACAAGATAAACAAACTCTTGATTCTTCAAATCCTCTAAGTGATAATTGATAAAATAAATGATACGATAAAAATAGGTTTTCTCCCTCACCTTCATGACATACTTTTTTTGCCCAATCATGTATAAACTCTGTATTTTCTTCCCAGTTGGTTTGTATTACTTCATTGTAGAGTTCTCTGTACAAAGTATTATTTGTAAGAATATTCATAAAGAGCAAATAGATTCTATCCAAATCCTTATTATCGCGCTTCAGTTCCAATATGGAATGCCCTATTTCCGTGTTTAACTGATTTACATAGTCATCAACATGAAGCAAAAGAGAACTGTCTTTTTTGCATTTGTTAATTAGATTAGGGGAAATTACGATAGCTTTGATTGATAATAGTATGGTTGCAATCGAGAAATCGTCTATCTGGGCATTAAAGTCGGCCTCTGTACGCAACGGATGACGAAAATCGGGAGAACCAAGTTCTCGGGCTTTCTGCCCTTTCATGGCAGGGACATACATCCCGTCATAATCTACTAGAACGAGACTCCCATCTTCACGGACAAGTATATTGTCGGGTTTCAAATCACCATGGGCAAAAGGCTGTTGTATTAACCAATCTGCCATTAGACAAAATATACAATAAACCCATCTTCGTGTATTTTGATTATATATATTCTCACGCAAATACTTATCAAGCGGTTGACCATCGACCCAATCCATCAGTAAAACAGGAAATTCTGTTTCACCAGTTTGTTGAGTATCCACAAACAATTCCCTTTCCAAAAAACGGATGGGTACGAGATAAGGTGAATCCACATTCTCCAATTCCTCTGCTATCAATTTATATGCCTCCGTTCGGCCTTCTTGCTCCCTTATGAAACACTTTACGGCATAGAACTTCCCGTCCCGTTCGTCCTTCATCTTAAACACAACGGCAAAGTTACCACTTGTCATTACTGGTTGTCCTTCATTGTCCAACACTGGCCTAAGGTAATTCAACTCATCAAAATTATCCTCTGCCGATTTAATGGCCTCAATGTATTCTGATATCAAAGGATAGTTCATGGTATAGGGTTTTGGTCGTAAAGTTAAGGAAAAAAATTACAAAAACATATCATTATATTTAATATAATTTATCACAAGGCTTGTGAAAATACAATAGACTATAAATCAATAAATAATGTACTACTGATTTTTAGACGCTTTACCCTTATAAAATCAACGGTAATGATTTCGAAAATCAACACTAATGATTTTAAGAATCAACGGTGTTGATTTTTTGACGAGATACTATTTCAAAAACTCTCGAAATACTATTGTGGAGGGTGTCGAAAAAGGCTGGCGCCAGGCAAGGGTTAGTCTGGCGCCAGACAAAGGTCGGACTGGCGCCAGTTGGAGGTTGGTCTGGCGCCAGTTACGATACCGTCTCGGGCGGGTTGAGAGCCTGTCTGGCGCCGGTCGGGGTTCCAACCTGCGCAGGTTAAGGGTCAGGTCAGCGCAGGTTGGAGGTCAAAGCTGGGCAGGTTGCGAGGCCGACCTAAGCAGGTTGGATTGAACTAAGTCTGAATACCAAACGAGAAAAAGATTGGGGATATAGGCATCTATATCCGCGATATTTTATTAATTTTGTACCGATAAATATAAATAAATGAATCAACTATCCGAGATTTGCCGTCCGATTGAGGGCGATTTGCAGGCGTATCGCCAACTGTTTGAGCAGACGCTGCAACAGGAAAATCCCCTGTTGCAATTGGCCATCAATCACCTGCTGCAACGCCCGGGGAAGTTGGTTCGTCCGATTCTGGTCCTATTGTCGGCAAGGTATGTGGGCAAGGTGAACGAGGCCGTGTTGCATACGGCGGTGGCACTGGAACTGCTGCATACAGCAAGCCTGGTACACGACGATGTGGTGGACCATAGCGACAGACGACGCGGACAGAAGTCGGTGAATGCCCTACTGAACAATCATATCGCGGTGCTCGTGGGGGACTTCCTGCTATCGAAGGCGCTCTACCATGCTGCTGCAACGGGAAGCACACAGGTGGTGACCTGGGTGTCGGAACTGGGACAGACCTTAAGCGACGGGGAGCTGCTGCAGATTGCCAATACGGACAAAAAGACGATCTCCGAGGAGGACTATTACGAGGTAATCCGCAAGAAAACGGCAGCGCTATTCATCACTTGTGCCAAGGCAGGAGCCTTCCTGGCTGGCGGTAGCGACGAGGAAGTGAAAGGACTTGAGGCGTTTGGGAAAGCCGTAGGAACATGCTTCCAACTGCGGGACGATATCTTCGACTACGACCAGCAGAACAATACGGGCAAACCGACGGGGAATGACATGAAGGAGGGGAAACTGACCCTGCCCGTCATCCATGCCCTACTGGCCTCGAAAAATGAGCAGATGTTTGCACTGGCGATGCGTGTAAGACAGGGCGAAGCCAGCGAAACGGAGATACAGCAACTGGTAGACTTTGCCCTTACACAAGGGGGTATTGCATATACTCGCGAAGCGATGGCAAAGTATTCCCAGCGCGCATTGGATGCCCTACCTAACGCAGAAAGCCGAGACCCGGCCATTGCCGAATCTCTGGCTTCCTATGTGAATTTTGTCGTCGGTAGGGAAAAATAATCCTACCCAACCGCCTTACTGAGCGGAAATCAATTCGTAGAGTTTATCGAGTTTCGGAGCAATGATAATCTCCGTCCGACGGTTGCGGGCACGACCCTCGCTGGTGGTGTTGGTGTCCACAGGCCTGAACTCGCCACGACCGCAGGGCTGAATCTGTAAGGGGTTCACGGCATAGGTCTCTGTCAAGATGCGAACCACACTGGTGGCACGAATGACACTCAAATCCCAGTTGTCCTTGAATACAGGTGTATTGATGGGTACGGAATCGGTGTGTCCCTCGATATAGATGTCAATATCGGTCTGTTTGTTCAGCACACCTGCCAACTTGCCGAGGGCATTCTTTCCCTGTTCATTGACAACGGCCTTACCCGACTCAAACAATAACTTGTCGCTCATAGCCACATAGACCTTGCCACCCTCCTCGCGAACACTCAGTTCGTCGCTGCTGAATCCCGTCAGGGCTGACTTGACATTGTCCAACAGACTCTTCACACGGGCATTTTGGTCGTTGATGACTCTCTGCAACTGCTTGATGGTCTCCTCGTGTTCGTTCAGTTCTTTCTGTCGCTGGAGAAGCTGGGCAGCCAGATTGGCATTCTCACTTTGGTTGGCATTCAGCATCGACTGATAGTTTCGCAATCCCTTGCGGAGTTGTGTCGTGTCAGCCTTGAGATTGTCGCGCTCGCGGGTGAGGTTGTTGTAATTTCCTAACAGTGCAGCATAGTCGGCACGAGATGCTTCGAGCACATCGGCCAAACTGTCGCAACTAAACAATGCTGCCAGTCTTCCGTTTTCTGCAATCTCGTATTTCTTCTTGCTCACGACACAAGAACTCAACGAAACGACCAAAAAGGCAAAAAATAATAGTTTTAGGGTCTTCATTCTCTAAATGACTTGTTTTTGTTATCTAAATAATTTGTGCGTTATCTGCAGTGAATCAGTGCTTTATGTCAAATCTTGACCCTCTGAGAATCGCGCAGAACTTTTCTTCCGTATAAGTGGCCGTGAATATCGCAACCTCAAGGCACCAAAATCAGAAGAATTTTATCTCCTGACCTTCGACCTCACTCAACAAGAGGTTGGCCAGACGACTTGTGCCGAGACGGAGATACTGATTGGTCAGCCACTGCTCGCCGAGAATTTCTTTTACAATCGTATAATATACGAGTGCATCATGAACGGTGTTGAGACCACCGGCTGGTTTGAAACCAATCTGGATTCCCGTCTTCTCGTAATACTCCTTAATGGCCTGGCACATGACATACGCAGCCTCGGGAGTTGCGGCGGGTTTTTCCTTTCCAGTACTCGTCTTGATGTAATCTGCTCCGGCACACATGGCAAGGATGCTTGCCTTTTTGATATTCTCTGCACTACCCAGCAAACCGGTCTCTAAAATCACCTTCAGTTTTCTTTCTCCACAGATGGCCTTGAGTTCGGAGATTTCATCGCAAACGGTTTCGTAATCTCCACTGAGGAACTTACCCACGCTCAGTACCATGTCGATTTCCGTGGCACCATCGCGAACAGCCAATGCCGTTTCGGCAACCTTCACTTCAAGGAGTGCCTGAGACGAAGGGAAACTTCCGCTGACACAAGCCACTTCGACACCCTCCACTTCGAGACTTTGACTAACGATGCTGGCAAAACAGGGATAGACACAAATCGTGGCAACATGAGGCAGAGCCGGATAGGCATCGGCGAAGTCATTGACACGCTCCGTGAACTTCAACACACTCTCTTCACTATCAGTTGTCTTCAGGGTCGTTAGTTCGACACTTCCCATCAAGAATTTCTTGACCTCTACTGTATCGTTCTCGGGAACCCTTTTCTCGGTGAGGCGGGCAACTTTCGCTGCAATCTCCTCGTCATTCAAATGGGTCTCATACTGAGCCAGAACTTGCTCGTACTTGTCCATTCCTACTTCGTATTCGTGGTCGTGATGATGACCGCATCCACAATGATTTTCACTCATAATTATATTGTTTAAGGGTTTAACAAGTTAATTTGGGGTTGTTTTTATGGCGTTCCTTATCTCGATTTGTTTTCTTTTCGATGCTTTGTTGCAGTGCCTCGGTCAGATCCACACCTGTCTGGTTAGCCAGACATATAAGTACCCATAGCACATCGGCCATTTCCTCGCTTAAATTGTCGGATTCACCGGCCTTAAAACTTTGGTCACCATACTTGCGGGCTATCACACGCGCTAACTCACCTACCTCTTCGGTAAGCACAGCCATATTGGTAAGTTCGCTGAAATAGCGCACTCCATATTCCTTTATCCACGCATCAACTCGTTCCTGCGCCTCTCGTATGGTTAATTCATCATTCATAATTAACTTTCCCTTTATTCTTTATTCTTTGTATCCATACAAATGGTGACAGGTCCGTCGTTAAGCAATTCCACTTTCATGTCTGCACCAAATTCTCCCGTTCCAACGGGTTTCCCGAGTAAATTCGACAGTTGTTTGCAAAATACTTCGTACATCGGAATAGCCGTAGCATGACCCGCTGCACGAATATAACTGGGACGGTTCCCTTTCTTTGTACTTGCCATGAGGGTAAACTGACTGACCACGATGATATCGCCACCAACCTCCATGATGCTGCGATTCATTACGCCGTTTTCATCGTCAAAAACGCGCAAAGCCACAATCTTCCGACAAAGCCAGTCGATGTCTTCCTGCGTATCGGCCTCCTCAACGCCCAGCAGAACCAGAAATCCCGTTTGAATGGAACTTTTCTGGATTCCATCGATGGTTACGCTGGCATGACTTACCCGTTGTATGACAACTCTCATGACGAAGGATTTAGATTTGCATCACAATATTAGTCAATTTTACTATTCTGTGCAAATGCCTCCCGTATAATTTTAGCTTTATTAACCCCTATAACAGCACTTAACTGTTCTTCGGAAGCTTCACGGATACGCTTCACACTACGGAAGGTCTGCATCAACTGCTCCCGTGTTTTGGAACCAATTCCCTTGATTCCATCGAGCTCAGATGCCAACTGGTGTTTACTTCGTTTGTCACGGTGGAAAGTGATGGCAAAACGATGTACCTCGTCCTGAATATGGGTCAGCAAATGGAATAAGGGAGAATCTACCTTCATACCGACTACCTGGGGCGGGAAACCATAGAGCAGTTCGTGGGTACGATGCTTATTGTCCTTGGCCAAACCCGCAATAGGAATATTCAGCCCCAGTTCATCGACAACTACCTGACGAACCACCTCCATCTGTCCGCGCCCACCATCCGTTATAATCAAATCGGGAAGCGGAGATTCCTCGCCCATTAATCGAGAATACCGACGGCGAACTACCTCTTGCATCGAGGCGTAGTCATCGGGACCTTCTACTGTCTTGATAATGTATTTGCGATAATCCTTCTTGGAAGGCTTACCCATTCGGAAGACCACACAGGCTGCTACCGCATCCGTTCCCTGACTATTGGAATTGTCAAAACATTCGATTTGAACGGGCATCTTCTCCATTCCCAGTAAGGACTGCAATTCCTTCATCAAACGCACTCCCTTTTGCTCGGGATTCAGTTTGTCGCTCTGATTTAACCGGTCCTTTTTATATTGCAAGACATTCAATCGGGAAAGTTCCAGCAATGTCTTCTTATCACCCTTTTGTGGAGTAAAGAATGTGACACCATCGATTTCAAGTTCCACGGGGAACGGTACGATAATTTCCTTACTTTCACTTGGATAGCGCTTTCGCATTTCACCAATTCCAAGCACTAATAGTTCTTCTGGTGACTCATCAAGACGCTTCTTTATCTCGAAAGTAAAAGCCTGGGTAATACAACCATTCGTCACATGCAGATAGTTAATGTAGGCTTCTTTCTCCGTAGTTTCGATATTGAACACATCTACATTATGCACCGCACTGCTGACTACCTCGCTCTTGCTACGATAATTCTCCAGCAAAAGCAATTTACGCTTCGCCACTTCTGCCTCTTCAAAACGAAGTTCTTCAGCCAACGCCTGCATTTCCTGGCGCAAAGCCTTTTCTATTTCCCGTGTATTTCCCTTCAGGATTTCCTTGGCTTCTGCAATCCACTGCATATAGGTTTCGTGACTAACCTTGCCTATACAAGGCCCCATGCAGTTCTTGATATGATAGTCGAGACATTCCCTATACCGACCCGACTTGATGCCGTCGGCCGTGATGGGTATTTTGCATCGGCGGATGGGATAAAGGTTTTGCAGAAGTTCCAACAGGGCATGGAGCGTGGGAACATGGCTATAGGGACCAAAATAGGTTCCAAACTTCTTATTGATGCGTCGTGTCTGAAAGATACGGGGAAAGTATTCGTTCGTGACGACAATCGAAGGATAAGTCTTACCGTCCTTGAGTAGTATGTTGTATTTCGGATTCCACTGCTTGATAAGATTATTCTCCAAAAGGAGCGCATCTTCCTCTGTGTTTACGACAATATACTTTATATCGCGTATGCTACTTACCAGTCGTGCTGTCTTGAGGCTCTGATGTTCTTTTTGGAAATAACTGGCCACACGACGACGCAGGCGCTTGGCCTTACCCACATATATGATGGTACCTGTATCGTCGAGATACTGATAACATCCAGGACTGTCGGGCAAACTACCAACAATGCCCCGTAGATACTCATTGATATCCTGTTTTGCCAATTATATCTTTATCAGCGTGGTTATTTCGACATCGTTGCCAAAGAGGGTGCGACCATTGAGCCCCTCGATGGTAAGTTCGATGATGAAGTTGATATAAGTCCGTTTGGGATTGAACTGCTGTACCAAACCATAAGCGGCAAACATAGAACCACCCGTAGCCAACAGGTCATCGTGGAGCAATACCACATCGTCCTCTGTGATGGCATCGGTATGTATCTCTATGGTGTCCTTGCCATATTCTTTCATATAACTGGCCTTGCGTGTTTCAGCTGGCAATTTACCAGGTTTCCGACACATGACAAAGCCAGCACCCAACCGTAGGGCCAATGCTGCACCAATGACAAATCCACGGCTTTCGATACCCACCACCTTGGTGATACCCTTGTCCTTGTAGATTTCATAGAGTTCGTCCACGATGATTCGCAGACACTCGGGGTCTTTGAACAGGGTGCTGACATCTTTGAACTGAATACCCGGAATAGGAAAGTCGGGCACATTGCGTAGATTTTGTAAAAGAATGGGGTTGTTCATGGCATGTATTTATTAATGTCAGATGGTAAATGTTTTTATGTAAATGTTTCACGGGAAACTATCGCCCCATGAGCACTAAAAGTACATTGATATCACTGGGTGAAACTCCTGGTATGCGACTGGCCTGTGCCAAAGTCTCAGGGTCGATATGGGCAAGCTTTTGGCGTGCTTCCGTTGAGAGGGATTGTAGGGAGGCATAGTCGAAGCGTCCACGGATATGCAACCCTTCGAGGCGTTGCATCTTCTCCGCCATCTGTCGCTCGCGCTCAATATATCCCTTATACTTCAGTTGGATTTCCGCAGCCTCCATGGTTTCCTCCTTGCGGTTGGGGATAGCATCAATTGCAGCAGACAGTTGGTGGATATGTGGTGCAAGGTTGTCGAAGGACAATCCAGGGCGCGACAATATGTCTATCAACTTGCATCCTTTAGACAATGGCGTAGAGCCTAATGCCTCCAAAGTCGGATTGATTAGATTGGCCTTAACGGAAAAATCCTTACAGAAGTCTGTCAGGCGTTCTATCTCCGCCCGCTTCTGCTTCCAATAACGGTATCGTTCCTCCGTTGCCAAACCCAAATTATAAGAGCGTTCCGTAAGGCGTGCATCGGCATCGTCCTGACGAAGCAGAATACGAAATTCTGCACGACTGGTGAACATACGATAGGGTTCGTCCACACCTTTCGTCACCAGATCGTCGATAAGGACTCCAATATAACTTTCGTCCCTTCGCATTACAAACGGCTGACTTCCGCTGCACTTTAATGCGGCATTTATACCAGCCACCAGTCCTTGTCCTGCAGCTTCTTCGTAGCCCGTAGTTCCATTTACCTGTCCTGCCAAGAAAAGTCCGTCCACTCGTTTCGATTCCAAAGTGTGACGAAGCAAGGTGGGGTCAAAATAGTCGTATTCGATGGCATAGCCCGGACGATATATCCGCAGATCGCGGAAGGCAGGAATCAGTCGAAGGGCTTCCAGCTGTACATCAATGGGCAACGACGAAGAGAATCCATTCAGGTAGAATTCCTGTGTATTGGTGCCCTCTGGTTCGAGGAACAACTGATGCTGCTCCTTGTCGGCAAAAGTGACGAGTTTTGTTTCTATGCTTGGACAGTAGCGTGGTCCTATAGACTGTATCTGTCCGTTGTATAAAGGAGAATCGGGGAGTCCTTGGCGCAGTCTTTCGTGTACGGCTGGATTGGTGAAAGTTATCCAGCAAGGGAGTCCCTTCATACGCTCCCGTCCTTCGGACTCTGCATCGCTTCCCATATAGGAAAAACGATGGAAATCCGTATCACCCGGCTGCTCCGTCATCTCTTCGAAATGTACGCTACGCCCATCGATACGCACTGGAGTTCCCGTCTTCATACGCCCTACGGTTATCCCGTGTCGGGCGATACTCTCCGACAAGCGGAGCGAGGGTGGTTCGGCGGTTCGTCCACCAGGCAGTTTTGTCCGCCCGATGTGCATCAGTCCATTGAGGAAAGTACCAGCAGTAATGACTACACAACGCGCCTTAAAGACGACATCAAGATAGGTTTCCACACCCACTACCTGCCCGTTTTCCACAAGTAATTCGCGCACCTGATCCTGCCAAATGTTCAGATTCGGTGTATTCTCCAACACCTCGCGCCAAGCCCAGATAAACTTTCCTCTGTCACATTGTGCGCGGGGACTCCACATGGCAGGCCCCTTGGAACGGTTGAGCATACGGAACTGTATGGTCGTGCGGTCTGTAACCTGTCCCATGTGTCCGCCCAAGGCATCTATCTCGCGGACAATCTGTCCTTTGGCAATACCTCCTACGGCAGGATTACACGACATCTGGGCGATTTTGTTCATGTCCATCGTTATCAGCACCGTGCGCGCTCCCATACGGGCCGCTGCCGCTGCTGCTTCGCAACCGGCATGTCCGCCACCTACAACCACGATATCGTACTTGAACTCCATCCGTCCCATTGTTTTCTGTACAAAATTAAGCAATTTCCCTCACATGTGCAATTAGGCGACAAACATTCGCTTCAGCACACTAGTGTATGCTCCCTTTGAGGAACATAGCATAAAAAAGCCCCGCCGCTATGCGACAGGGCAAAAAGATATTTCGGAACTTAACTTTCTTTGGGCTTTCGTGACTAATTACTATAAGTAACGGAACCTGTCAATTTTCCACCAGTCTTTTCGTAGGCCCCCACCCTAATTTGATAGGTATCAGCAGCATATGTAGCACTGGGCCATTTGACGATTGTTGTTCCACCTGTTACTGTTAATTTATTCTTTATTCTAATACCTATACAGCGATGGTCATCGGTATGTTCTGGATTGGTACATCTTCTCCCTTTTATATTTATCGTTATCGATGTGGGATTGTCGGTAGCACTAATCTCACTGATTGTCATATCTCCTTCACTCTGAATGCCACGAGAACCACCTGCATTAGCATTAATGGCTATGGTTCCTCCTGAAATCATGATCAAACTATCACACTTGAGACCCTTACAATCCTCATGGTCAATATCCATATTGATAGTACCACCCTTAATTATTACCTGTCCGTTATTTTCCTTAGTGGGATCGGGAACTTTGGTAGAATCGGGTTTTAAGAACATGGCCGTTTCTACCTGCACTCCATCGCCCATGGTTGAACCATCGATAGTAAGCGTACCGCCATTCATCTGAAAATACTGTCCAGCATGTATGGCATCTCCGGCTGCCGCTACGATGGTGATAGCACCCGTGGATTTCTTCAGTTGCAGGTACTCCTTTGTACAGATAGCATGCTTGGCATTACCCGTAACACTCAGCGAACCTGCACCCGACACTTCCATGTGCCCCTTGCAGTACAATGCTGCTTTCTGCTCACCATTTGCATAATCAACAAGGAAGTTTTCCGTACCCTCAACCAATTCCAAATCCACGCGCTTTCCACACTCTATGTCGAGGGCTGCACCTTGCTGACTGGTCAACGACAAACCATTCAAGATGATAGAAACCTTGTATGCGCCATTGTAGGTAAAAGCACCATTGTTGCTTGCACCACTCAAGATGACATCAATCTCGTTGCTTATATTTTTGTTGGTCAATGTAACATAGGCCCCATTAATCTCTGCAGAAACAGAGTCAACCAAGGCTGCAGGAATATCCACGGTTGCCGTATTGGCACTAAAGGATACATATACCTTCTGGACGGGAACAATACTGTCGATATCGGCAATGGTGTATATGGTATCGCCCAAAGTCAGTTTGCCATCGGAAAATAGCATGTCGCCCATTTCTGAAAGGAATACTCGGTTGGACTCCCCTTCTGACCAGATACGCATCTCTTGTTGGGCATGGACGGCAAGTCCCAAGCATAATCCAACAAGGATTAGAAATAGTTTTTTCATCACCTTACTTGCTTATCTTTATGGTTTGGTCACCCATACGCACTATATATACGCCCTTAGGCAAGGTTTGCAGGCTCACGGCTACAGAGCCCTTAACCTTTGTCATCTGCTGGAGCATACCGTTGCTGCCATAGATGTAAAGCATATCGTTGCCATTGGCACGCAGCACGCCACCGCTAACAGACAGATTTTTGCTCTTTTCGGGCAACGATTCAATAGCCGTAGCCGTAGCGCTGAAGAACATCTTTTCCATCTGCGTCAGCGGAAAAGTAATTTCGTTGCCTGTACTGGTCGTAACAACCATGTTTTCCGACGAGGTGTCAAAGGTTATTTTCTGTATCGTGGCAAGTTCAACACTCTGTTCTATGCTATTGTACCCTATGGTCAGGTAAGCATAGTCGTCGGCAAAGGCAACGAGGCTCGATGCCAACATATACATAAAAAGGATTGATTTTTTCATACTCTTATCTATATAGTTTAGAATTTATACCTGTAACCTACACTGATGGCGTGGATATTCATGTTACCATCGTCGTCGTTCTCGTGGTTGAACACATAACCCAACCCTATGCTGTGCTGTTTATTAATGTTGTAATCCGTACCTACGACAAGGCGATACTTGTCGAGATTCCATTTTTCGCCCAGATTATTGTGGGTCTCAAAACTTACATACGGTTCCCAGTTGAGTCCTTTCTTGTCGATACTCAATTTCACACGCGAGCGCAGGATATGGCTGGTCTTACCCTCTTTGTGCTTTATTGTAGTTTCCGTGATATTAAGGGCATTGTGGGCTCTTAAATAATCTTCAGTTACCTCTGCAATGTCATCTGGGTTTTCCATATCCTGTGCATAGATAACATCGCCCTCTTGCCAATATCTTAATGTATAATATACGGGCTCGCCAGTTTCACCATCATAGCCCAGCAGACGATGCTTGACTGACTCTTTCTCCGAATACTTGGTACGACTCACATTCTTACCCGGCATCATGGTTAGTTGGTAGCGTTCGCGAATCGTGATACGCAAGATTCCCCCAAATTTATGGGTATAGGAAACATCCGCAAAGACACGATGTTTCGGACGCCAGTAGCCAGGCGTGGTCTTGGTGGTCTGCTTGGTCTCATCGTTCCATCCTTTGTATTCGTATTCAACACCGTTGCCATCGATATAAGGATTCCCCATATCTTCAGAGAATTCAGCTTCGACCTCCTCACCTGTTATGGCATCCCTGTATTCGTACTTATATTCCATGCCTTGTGTGGTCTTGTGTGTGACCGATTTGATGGAACGCTTCATAATGAAAGAGTAGCCAGCTGAGAACTTCCAGTGCTTGTTCATCTTGTAGCTCAAACCCAGTCCCACATTGTAGCGGTCCGATTCGTTGAACCAGTCTTGGGTGCGGTATCCCAAATCGAGGTCGAGGTTAAGGTTATAAGGCAGCGCCTTGCTTATGCTCACCTCTGACCATACGGCGCCTACATTCTCGGTATTGTCGTCGGCATGCAAGGACAATACGGGAAACAAAAGGATTGCCAGCAAGGCTAATGTATATCGTTTCATCATAAATAATCTAAAAGGTCTTTTTATCTTGGCATCTTCATCATTTCGGCAATGCTGCTACCACGATCCATATCATCATCATAGAAGATACGAAGCAGTACAGCATCCTTCAGGTAATCTATCATACCCACTTCGATACGCTTAATCTTCAATCCTGTACGCTTTTCCAAGTCAGCCTTCAGTTCTTCGCGCTTGTCGGGAGCAATTAGATTCACATTGTCATACTTTATGTACTTAGAACAACTATCGGAGATAATCTTGCTCGACTCGAACAGCCATGCCAGCAACACAAATACGATGTTGGCAAAAAGCAGACTGACAAGTCCCATACCGTCCCAGCGGTCACTCAGACTGTGGTAGTTTGCCTTGCCCATAGCGTTTACTACGCTGACAGCCACAAGCATAAAGAGGTAGGTCATCTCACGGATGGGCACAGCCTCGGTACGATAACGGATGATGCCAAAGATGGCAAACAAACCCAGTGCCGCACCAGTCTTCATGGCACCACCTCCCATCAGGCTTACCAGCAGGAAGATGCTGATACTCATGATGAGGAAGATGAACATATAGTCACGACGCTGGCTTTTCGGATAGTAGAAAAAGCGCGCAATGGTTCCGACAACGATAAAGTTGATAAAGAAGCGAAGAACCAGTGAGATGAACTCCTTGGTGTCAATCAATACGATTCCAATAGTGTCGCCAAACGCATAATTAAGGGTTTCGAGAGTCTCTTCCATAGTATTTTAAGTTTTAATAGATATTACTTACAAGTTTGTTTATTCTTACCATTTTTTCCTTAAACATATTGTGCTTCAATCCCCTGTTGGTCATTACAGAGCCTATACAATACTTACTGAAACCCGATGGCTTGATGCGCAAGGTACGCAGGATGTCGAGCACAGGAGAAAACACATTGCCGTCGCGTTTCAGTTCAATAATAACCAGATCGCCCGTTTCGGCGCGGCTTTCCGTCTCGAAATTGTGGAAACGGACATCAAAGTCTATTGTCAGTCGCTCGGTCTTACCATAATTCACCAGCGTGATGCGACGGAACTGGTTGCGAACCGTCGGATGGATGTCTTCAAGAGTCTTGTGTACAAGCCCATTAATAAACTCGCTGTTCTTCTCGGGCTCTTGTATGATTTCCTGATCGGGAACCTCTATGCGCTTCTTCTTCGTGCGTCCGTGGTTGTTTTTTGTCTTTACCTCAAGAAAAGTCAAGTTGCTATCCATGTAGGTACGCACACGAACTTTCTGTCGGGGTGCACGGCCGTTATGATGTTCAAGATAGAAGAGATGGTCATCGGTATCCCAATAGGTAGTCATATATTCGGCAATGAAACTATCATTGGTGAACTGGGCAAAGTAATGACCTTGGGCAAGTTCCAGCAGTTGAGCCAGTTTGCGTTTATTGGTGACAAACTTCGTATCCGTCCGGTTCATCAGTTTGATGCCCGACATCTGTTCGAGTGTAATGGGCTCTAACTGGCTCACCAGCTTTGCAATAGATTCGTCTATATGTGTATTTACAGCCATTAGGGCTTTGTTTTTCACGGAATTGCGCTGCAAAGATAGTAAAAAGCAAGATAAAACCCCACTCCTTTATTGCAAAAGTGAAATAAAACCTCTAATTTTGTCCTAAATTAACATTTAACTTCTAAACTATGATAGATGTAAAGGAGACACTGGGACAAGCCGAGGAAAGATTTGAGGAAACCGTGATGTATCTCGAAGATGCCTTGGCACGCATCCGTGCAGGTAAGGCTAATGTGAAAATTCTTGACCCCATTCGCGTGGATAGTTATGGCAGCATGGTTCCCTTGAACAATGTGGCTGCAATCAATACACCCGATGCCCGCACCATCGCGATTAAACCTTGGGATAAGTCTATGTTCCGCGTTATCGAGAAAGCGATTATCGACAGCGACCTTGGCATCATGCCCGAGAACAATGGCGAACTAATACGCATCAATATTCCGCCATTGACGGAGGAACGCCGTAAACTGCTTGTCAAGCAGTGTGGCAAAGAGGTAGAACAGGCCAAAGTCAGTGTCAGAAACTGCCGTCGCGAAATCATTGATAAACTGAAGAAAGGTATCAAAGACGGTCTGGCAGAAGATTCGGAAAAAGACGCTGAAGACAAGTTGCAAAAACTGCACGATAAATACATCAAGCAGATTGATGACTTGTTGGCTGCCAAGGAAAAGGAAATCATGACAGTATAACGGGAGTGACCGGTACTATCATCAAGAATACAGGAAGCTGGTATGTCGTCCGTACAGACGACTGCCAGTTTTTTTCGTGCAAAGTCAAAGGGAATTTCCGCCTCAAGGGTATCCGCAATACAAACCCTGTGGCCGTCGGCGACAGAGTAAAAATCATACCCAATCCCGACGGAACGGCACTTATCTCAGAGTTGCTCGACCGTAGCAACTATATCATTCGCAAAGCTTCGAATCTATCCAAACAAAGCCATATCCTTGCGGCTAATATCGACCAGGTTTTACTGATTGTCACCATAGCCCACCCTGAAACCAGTACAACCTTTATCGACCGCTTCCTGGCCTCAGCTGAAGCCTATCGCATACCTGTGGTTCTTGTCTTTAATAAGACCGACCTCTATAACGAAGAGGAAAACCGCTATATGCAACTGATGATGCAACTCTATCAGAGCCTGGATTATACCTGCATCGCCTGTTCGGCCCTGCATGGAGAAGGTATCGAAGCACTCAACCGTGTACTGCAAAACAAGATTACATTGCTCAGCGGCAATAGCGGTGTGGGCAAATCCACCCTACTCAATGCCCTTGTCCCGATGCTCAATGTACGCACGGAAGAAATCAGTCAGGCACACGATACGGGTCAGCATACCACCACCTTCAGTGAAATGTTCGACCTGCCCAATGGCGGTTACTTGATTGATACCCCGGGAATCAAAGGGTTCGGCACTTTTGATATGGAACCCGAAGAGGTAGGACATTACTTTCGTGAAATCTTCCGCGAAAGCGACAATTGCCGTTTTGGCAACTGCACACATACACAAGAACCCGACTGCGCCGTGCGTCGTGCCGTAGAAGAACAGCGCATTGCCCAAAGTCGTTATGCGTCTTACCTCAGTATGCTTGAGGATAAAGACGAAGAAAAATACCGTAAACCTTTCTGACCTATACTATCGATAGGAAATAGAGATAGACTGCAACGGCAGGAATGGCAAGCAAACTGCTATCGAAGCGGTCGAGCATACCTCCATGCCCAGGCAGGATATTTCCACTATCCTTGATGCCCAACTGGCGTTTCAACAAGCTTTCGACAAGGTCGCCCCATGTTCCGAATACCACTACGACAAGGGAAAAACCAAGCCACTGCCATAGGTTTAGGCTCTGGTCAAAGTATGCCACTACACTGGCAACTACCAAGGACAGCACGCCACCGCCAATACTGCCTTCCCACGACTTCTTCGGGGATATGCGTTCAAAAAGGCGATGTTTGCCAAAGAGCGTACCAAAACAATAGGCTCCCGTGTCGTTTGTCCAAAGGAACAGGAATATAGCCAAAGGATAAATCCATGTGAAGCCGTTATTCGAGAAAGCCAAACAGGGAATGATAGAGAACGGCACTGCGATATACAGTTGACTCATCATCGCGTATGCCCAGTTGTTTATAGGGTTTTCACGCTGTAGATACAGTTCGCTGATAAGCACATATATGATACAAATCAGGTAGGGTGTGAAGATGTTCTGTGTCAGAGGAAGCCCGTAATTATACAGGAAAGAAGCCGCAAATAAATACACACCCGAAACGGAACAGATAGTCGGGTTTATATCAACATCCTCCCTCTCGTTCACAATATTACAAAACTCGGTTATCGCCAGGCTTGTGATACATGCAAACAGCAGGAACATAGTCAGCGGGCTATATACAATACCGCCCACCATAACGACGACAAACAATATCCCCGTCAAAGTGCGCACAATTAGATTAGTTGTTTTCGGGCTCATGGTGTTCTTCGGTTGATTCCTCTTCAGGTTGTTCGGTCAGCAATTCGTCGGCACGGCTTACCCAAGGACGCTTACCAAAGATTTGTTCTACATCCTCGGCAAATATCACTTCTCGCTCCACAAGCAACTGGGCCAACTGGGCGTGTCCGTCCTTTTTCTCCAGAAGTAATGTCTTTGCGCGCTCGTATTGTTCCGCGATGATACGCTGTGCCTCCTTGTCAATAAGTTGGGCCGTCTGCTCACTATAAGGCTTTGCGAACTGGTAATCCTCATTATTATAATAGCACAGGTTTGGCAGTTTCTCGCTCATACCCATATACGCTATCATGGCATACACCTGTTTGGTAACGCGCTCCAAGTCGTTCATCGCACCACTTGAAATATGTCCTGTAAACAGTTCCTCTGCAGCACGACCACCCAACAAGGCACAGAGTTCGTCGAGCATCTGTTCGCGGGTAGTTATCTGACGCTCCTCAGGCAGATACCACGCAGCACCCAATGCACGGCCACGGGGCACAATCGTTACCTTCACGAGTGGATTGGCATACTGAAGATGCCAACTGATAGTTGCATGTCCAGCCTCGTGCAGGGCTATGGTGCGCTTCTCCTCGTCGGTCAGCACCTTTGTCTTCTTCTCCAAACCACCAATAATACGATCCACGGCAGCCAGGAAATCTTCCTTGGTTACACTGGTTTTATTGTTGCGGGCGGCTATCAGGGCAGCTTCGTTGCAGACATTGGCAATGTCTGCTCCGCTGAATCCTGGAGTCTGGCGTGCCAGATAATCAATGTCAAGCGACTTATCAATCTTGAGTGGACGAAGATGTACCTTAAAGATGGCCTTACGCTCATTCACATCGGGCAGGTCCACATGAATCTGCCGGTCAAAACGCCCTGCACGCAACAGCGCCTTATCGAGTATGTCGGCACGGTTTGTGGCTGCCAGAATGATAACGCCACTATTCGTACCAAAACCATCCATTTCGGTCAGGAGTTGGTTAAGGGTGCTCTCGCGCTCATCATTACCGCCCATCATTGCATTCCGACTACGGGCACGACCAACGGCATCAATCTCGTCAATGAAAATAATACAGGGACTCTTCTCCTTTGCCCGACGGAAGAGGTCGCGCACACGACTGGCACCCACACCGACGAACATTTCCACAAAGTCGCTTCCTGACATCGTGAAGAACGGCACATCGGCCTCGCCTGCCACAGCCTTAGCCAGTAAGGTCTTTCCCGTTCCGGGAGGACCTACGAGCAAAGCACCCTTGGGTATCTTACCGCCTAAGTCTGTAAACTTCTTAGGATTCTTCAAGAACTCCACGATTTCCCTTACTTCCTGCTTGGCTCCAGCCTGTCCGGCCACATCGGCAAAGGTAACCTTGGTGATCTCATCTTTTTCCACCATTTGGGCACGACTCTTACCTACATTGAAGATATTCATGCCTCCACCGCTCGAGGCTCCTCCACCCATGCGACGCATGATGAAGACCCAGAAGAAGATAAGTAGTAGGAAAGGTCCGAACTGATAAAGGATATGGAAGAGCGTGCTGTCATTCTCCTTGTAAGTGAGTTCGCCTGCAAAGTTACCTTCGTCCTGCTGTGAATTCACAAATTCCTCTACCTTGTCAATGGAACCATATTTGACGATGACATACGGGTCGTTTCCGCTTTTGTTATTAGATGCGGTCTTGAAGATGTCGCGTATGTGTTCAGGCTTGACATACATATAAAGTTGTCCGTCGTCCTTGTTCACGATAATGCGCGAGGCGTATCCCTGCTCAACATATTCGCGGAACTGCGAATAAGTAGCGTTCTTAGACATTGCCCCGCCACGAAGGGTATCGTCGCTGGTCAGAAAGAGGTAACCCAAAACGATGGCTACTATCAAGTAGAACCAACTGAGGTTGAACCTCGGCATTTTCTTCTTTTTATTACTCATAGGGAATCAGTCGAGGTTAGGAATTTCTGTCAGTGCCGCATCAGCCCAAAGGTGTTCGAGGTCGTAGAAGTCGCGCTCTTCCTGCAGAAAGATGTGCACCATGACATCGCTGTAGTCCATTGCCACCCATTGGCAGTTGCGCAGTCCTTCCGTTGCCGTAGGCTTGGCGGCGGCTTCCTTGCGTGCCGTCTCCTGAATACTGTCGGCCAAGGCCTGTGCCTGCGTGGGGGAACCAGCGGTACATATAACGAATGCTTGACAAATGGTATCTTCAATAGGAGTCAGGTCGGCTACGACGATATCGCGCCCCTTCTTCTCCTGAATGCCTTTCACTATCTTATCTACCAGCAGTTCTGTGTTACTGTTCATATTTATTACGGAATATCAGCTGCAAAGATAGTGCAAGCGAAGCGAAATAGCAAGTTTTAAGGTATATCTTTATTCTTCCTCTTCCAATACACGCGTATAACCCTCAAGCTTTTCAGACTGCTCAAGATAGGCCAGTCCTGCCCTTGGAGGATAGATATCACCATTCGCATAGCCGGCATCCTGCGTAAGGCTGTACAGGTCATCCGTTACTGTCTTCATCTCATTCATTAGGGACAGATAGTCTGACTTGCACATATTCATACAGGAAAGCACAGTATTGCGCCACATGGGGATATAGCGGGCATAGAAGTCGCACATGATTTGCCATGCCTGTTCATTGGCGGCATTGTATTTCTTGCCGGCAGCCATCACCTTCGGTCTGTCTGCTTCTGAATATTTCTCAGAGAATGCACCTTCTTTGATGGCTTGCTGCATCGTAGCCTCACAGGCATCTATCCTCGCCTTGTATTCACGATTATAGAGTTCCTTTCCAGCCTTTGTGGCTTCCGTGTACTTGTTGGTCATCTTGTTCTGAAGAGCCAGTTCACGCTTGCCACAATCCAGGATTTTCTGCGAGAGTTCGTATTGCTGCTTCTGTCTGTCCAGATTGGGTTTGTCCTTGGCTATCTTAGCACTCACGGCCTGTCCCTTTCCTGACTTCTGCATATACTCTGCCCGCTGCTTGTCGGTCATCTTCTCCATGGCCTGAATATCCTGCATCGTCAATCCGCCCGTCATTTGCGAAACCATCTTGCTGGCCATTGCCTGAGCCTGTGCCTCGCTGATTTCACCATTCTGGAGATTGGCCAAATCGCTCATGCTCAAGCCTACGCTACCGAGTTTCTTGGCCAGCGCCTGCTGTACCATAGCTTCCTGCTGACTCTGATTCATGCCTTGCACCTGACTTACGGTATAATCCGTACCAGCAGCCTTCGAATTCATGGTCTTGGCTTTAACAGATTCGCCTACCTTTTCCATCTTGGTATTCGCCTTTTCGTTGGCTACCTTCAGCGCATCGTAAAAGTCGTTGTACAGATCGGGTTGGGTCACGGATATATTCAGATGCTGTGGAGCACTTGTCTCCTTCTGGTAGCGTATCATCTCAGCCTCGGTAGGCAACTTGGGCAGAAGAGCCATAATGGCCTCAGCCGTTGTCTGTGCCGACACGCTGACGGTCATTGTCAGCCATGCTACGGCTAAAAAGAATTTTCTTGTCATATTGGTATGTGTTTAATTCGTTATTTCTTGATAAACTCCACACGACGGTTCTTGGCGCGACCTTCGTCGGTTTTGTTGTCAGCCACAGGTTCGTGCGAACCCTTTCCTACGGCACGCAGGTTCCACTCATCAACTCCCATGCCTACCAAAGCCTTCACGATGGCTTCGGCACGCTTCTGTGACAGGGGGTCGTTTATAGCGTCCGAACCCTGATTGTCGGTATGTCCCTGCACTTCGAAGCGAACACTGGGGTTCTTTTTCATATAGTCGGCCACCTTCTGAATCTCTTCCATCGACTCAGCTTTCAAGTCGGCTTTGCCTGTTTCGAAAAGGATGTTGTTGGTAACGAACTTGCCTGTTTCGGCCATAGCCTTCTCTACGGCAGTCATCGACTGCGCATTGCGGTCGTAGAGTTGCACGGCTCCCTTGGCCAAACGCACATTAGTGATGTAGTCTATATGATCCTCCCAAAACTCTGTTACTATCGAGAACCAATCCATAGCCTTCGCATTAGGGATATTAATAAAACGGCGACCATTGACATATACCTTCAGGGCACGCTTGTTGAACGAAAGGGCGAAATGATTCCAAGACTCCTTTTCTACAATATTCTCCAAGGTTGTGCTTCCTTCAACAGGGTCTTCGCTTGTGGGATGTTTTATGTTCCAATGGATATTGTCCCTACCAAATATAATTTCACTATCATAAGCGTCACCATCAGGCTTCAGTAATAGATGATAAGCCGATGTGTGGTCTTCGTCACCCGTCACAAAAAAGTCAAGTTCCAAGGTATATACTTCGGGTAGATACTTCTTATTTCCGTCCTCCAACAGAGGAGTTATCTCTGTGTAGGAACCATGCTCGAACCGAATGGCCATCTTGCCGTCCATCATAGCCACTTCAGCATTGTTCGACAGCAAGTCCCACTTCGAGGGGAACTCGCCTAACTGCTCACCTTTCAAATTGTCCTCGAAGATAACAATCGTACCAGGCACGAAATCGCTCTTCACGGCTTCACCCTCAGCCTTTTTCTTAGGTTTGGGCTGCTGTTGAGTAGCGCTTGTCGTGGCATCTACTTCCTTTTCCTCAACAACTTGTTTCTGCTTGGTTTCATTTTCTGACTTCTTTCCGTCGAGTATTTCGTCGGCAACCTCATCGACAGTACGGTCAACCTTATTCTCTACCTTATCTTTCAATCTGGATTTAGCCGACTGTCCCAGCCCGCGAAGAAAAGCTTGTGCCGAAGCATCTGTAAGGATTAGCAGCAATGCGAGGGCTGCAATGATTCTCTTGATTTGCATGGTTTTTTCCTTTTTAGAAATTAAAGTTCGTGGACAAATTTACGAATAAATGCGTAACGGGGAAAGTATTTCACACATTTTTATACTATTACGATACATTAGGCGCAATAGTATTGTAAGTCAGGATGGAATAGTAGTGCGAAGGGCTATGCAATACTATTTCGTGCGTGTTCGGAATAGTAATGCACAAAGGGAGGAAAAGTCAGGAAAGAATCTGTTTCAGGCGTGCCAGTTCACTATGACTGCCTGCCAACCACATCTTGTCGCCTGCCGTAATCCTATGGTCGGCACCTGCCACACGCATATTACCCGTTTCGTCTTCGAAGCCCATCACCATACAATGATATTTGCTGCGTATGCCACTGTCGCGTACAAACACTCCCTCCAAAGGTGTTGCCTCGCCAACGGTGATGCACTGCACTTGCATCGGGTCTGTTTCGTCGGCTCTTAGTTCCTCCACCTCACTATTCATCTTCTGACTGAACTTTTCTATACTTTCGTCGTCGCCCACCACTTCGATAATGTCATGTGGAAAAAGCATCGAAGCACCGCCTGGTACATTCAGTCGCTTATGGTCGCGGACGATGGCGGCTACATGTACTCCGTTGCGCCCTCCAATATGCAGTTGAGCCAAAGTCCGTCCACCCCACATCGAACCTTCGGGTAATGTCAAACGCGCAATATGTAGGTCGCGTCCCTTTAACTGTCTGGCATAGGCTGGTCCACTGGAGTCTTCCCTACGCGTCAAGTTCTCCAAAAAGACACTCTCCATACGGATGCTTACCTTGCGTATAAACTGACTGCGAACGATTAGCAGCACTATTCCCACACTGAGTATAACATGGAAATACCAATGGAAAGGCGACAGATAATCCAGTACATAATATACCATCACCACCGCAAACACAAAGCGCAATACTATTGTAATATTTATCAGTATCGCGTACCATCTGCCCCTGTTCCGCAACACCCAGGCCTCATGCGAGGAATTACCCTTCATGATGATAGGTCTAATCAGTGGAGCCAAGATGGTCAATACCAATATACCGCATACCGCATTACCTAACCAATGGCCGAACACGGAACGGCACATCAACAATAACGAGACAAATAATAGGGAGATGACTGCAATACAAAGCACTCCATAGACTATGGTTTGCAACAATATCTTCCGAAGGAAAGCTGCCAATGGAAAACTATCACGCTGTTTTTTGTTCTGTTTCTTGACAGCCACCACACGATTTTCATTGCCTATTGTTTCGTGCTTCAATCCACTGCTCAACCAATTGGCAAGTTTTATCATATAGGGAGTTAGGAAAGTCGTAATAATACTCACCGCAACAACAATAGGCATCAACATCGCATCCGTCACACCCAGTCCTTCACCCAATGCCGCTATTATAAAGGCAAATTCACCTATCTGTGCCATCGAAAAACCACTCAGCAAAGCATCACTACGACTGCTGCCCGACAACAGATAACCTATCGTGCCGAACAAAGCCTGACCGCCCAATATAGCCCCCACAATTATCACAATAGGTAACCAATGTGTCACCAAATCGTGAGGAGAAACCATCATACCAACAGACACAAAGAAGATGGCACCAAATAAATCTTTTATCGAGGATATAGCACTATCTATACGCTCTGCCTCCACTGTTTCTGCCAAAATACTTCCCATCATAAAAGCGCCCAAAGCCGTACTGTATCCTACCGAATCCGCAACAACCACCATCAAGAAGCATAAGCCTATGGACACGATAACCAAAGTTTCCTTGTTGATGAACGAACGATTCCGATGCAGGAAAGTCGGTATAACCCACATGCCCACCAAGAACCACAACAACAGGAAGAAACCTAACTTTATCAACGAATATATCAGTTCCGTACCCTGAAACTTATTACTTACTGCCACCGCAGAAAGTATTACCATCACCACAATACCCAGTATATCCTCTAATATCAATACGGACATAACCTTCGAGGCAAATCGTCGGGTCAGTAGTCCCAAGTCATCAAAAGCCTTATATATAATTGTAGTAGATGACATGGCCAGCATACCTCCTAAGAACATACAGTTGATGGTGGTCCATTTCATCAAATAGCCTACCCCACAACCAATACCCCACATAGCTGACATAATCAGGCAAGCAGCAATGATGGGCGATGCTCCACCCTTGAGAATTTTCTTAAACGAAAACTCCAAACCTAAGGAGAACATCAGGAAGATAACACCTATCTGACTCCATACCTCTATATTCTCGAGTCCCACAACACTGGGCGTATAAGGCATGTGAGGACCTGCCAGAAAGCCTGCCAATATATACCCCAACACCAAAGGCTGTCGTAATCTTTTGAATACAACAGTAGTGATACCGGCCACTATCAATATTAGCGCTAGGTCACTAATGAGTTGGGGTAGTTCGGACATACTATAAACCTAACTGAGCCGATATTTCAAGCATACGATGAATTGGGCGTACTGCTTTCTGTGCGATATCTGGATCAACTTCTATCTGAGGCCATTCGTATTTTAGACAGTTATAAAGTTTCTCCATCGTTATCAACTTCATGTAGTTACATTCATTACAAGCGCAGGTACTGTCGTTAGGCGGTGCGGGAATGAATGTCTTATCGGGACAAGCCTTTTGCATTTCGTGTAGAATACCACTTTCCGTAGCCACGATAAATTCCGTAGCACTATCCGTAATGGAAAATTTCAGTAAGGCAGCCGTACTACCTACCTTATCGGCAATGCGCACAATAGGTCCTTTACACTCTGGATGTACCAATACCTTTGCATTAGGATGTTCCTCTTTTAACTTCAGAATCTTTTCAAGGGAGAATTTCTCATGTACATGACAGGCACCATTCCAAAGCAACATATTACGACCCGTAATACTATTTATATAGCCACCTAAGTTCTGGTCAGGTGCAAAGATTATTTTTTCATCCTTTGGAAACGACTCTACAATCTGTCGTGCATTACTTGATGTAACAACCACATCCGTAACGGCTTTTGTCGCTGCAGTCGTATTCACATAACTTATAACTGTATAATCCGGATGAGAACTTACAAATTCATTAAATTCCTTTGCCTTGCAACTTTCAGCCAGCGAACAAGTAGCATTCAAGTCGGGTACCAGTACTATCTTGTCTGGACAAAGTATCTTGTTGGTCTCACCCATAAAGTGTACGCCACACATTACGATAATATCAGCATCTGTCTGGGCAGCCTTCTGGGCCAAGGCTAACGAATCGCCTACAAAATCTGCGATATCCTGGATCTCACCTTCCGTGTAGTAATGCGCCATGATAACGGCATTCTTTTCTTTCGCCATACGACGGATTTCTGATTTAATATCTATTCCTTGAGGAATAGATTCTGTTACATAGCCTTTTTCAATCCATTCAGTTTTCATTGCGATATTATCATTTATATTTATTATTTGTTTTATAAAAGAAACCTTATGATGGTGATAATAGTCTGTTGATTCAGTTAATAAAAAAATGCACGAATTATTGTTTATTTAGTTATTGTTTGTAGAGTGGAATTTATGATAATACTTGTTTACATTAACAGGTTTTCATTAACTTTTAATTATTAGACTTATATCGTAATAAGGTATCAATTTATCAACACCATATTCATAAGTGCAAAGTTAAAAATTATTTCATTATTCACGGTTAAGAACTACTGAAAATAATGTAGATAATCTGTATTAAGAACGAGGGATTATTGATAAAGCATATAAGCCTTTGTTTTTTTCTATGGTTTATTTACTTTTTTCGTAACTTTGCTAATAATTATCAACACGCTTTGTTAACAACTGCTATGAGAAAGCTGAATGTTATAGAAATGAACCGTTTGTCGGTAGAGCAATATAAAGAAAGTAATAAATTTCCACTTGTTGTGGTACTCGACCATGTTCGTTCATTATATAATGTAGGTTCAGTGTTTCGTACTTCTGATGCTTTCCGTGTTTCACTCGTTTGTTTGTGTGGTATTACCGCTCGTCCGCCTCATCCTGAAATTCACAAAACGGCATTGGGTGCTGAGGATAGTGTGGATTGGAAATACTTTGAGCGTACTGAAGATTGCGTAATATGGTTAAAGGAACAAGGTTATACTGTTCTTGCCATTGAACAATGTGAAGGAAGCACCTTGTTAAATGAACAATGGACAATGGATAATGGACAATTTGCTGTGATATTTGGAAATGAAGTGAAGGGTGTTCAGCAACAAGTTGTCGATATGTGCGACGGTTGCCTCGAGATTCCGCAATATGGTACCAAACATTCTCTTAATGTTTCCGTAGCCGCTGGCATCGTTATTTGGGAACTCTTTAAGCGGATTACGAAATAACGAAAATAAAGTTAAAGAATCCCTGCTTCCACTTGCCGACAAACCCGTTCAACCATTGCATCGTCGCCTTCGGGATCATAGTGTTTCTTCAGGCTTGCTTTGAATGTCCAGGCAAATATCTGATAGAAGGTGGCGCGGGTGGGACCAAGGAAAGCCTTTATGACTTCGAAACTGGACTGATTGCATTGCCTATCCACCAGTTTGATGAGCAGTTTACCTTGGGAATAGGTAAGTTTTTTCATCTGTGGCTTATAGGTTTTCATCAGTTCCTTTTCCACTTTCTTTATATGTTCGGCCTTTGATTTCTTGTCGGGCAGTTGTTCCAGTACCACATAAGTTTCCTGTATCATGGCATTTACTTGCTGGGCAAGCGGTAACACCTTCTTTACATTATACACCAGTTTGGTATATCTCTGCTGTTCTTTTTTGTTTTTGAAACGAATAGGGGGGTAAACGGGCATTTCAGGCATAAGTACAGTCCAGATTGTATCGCCTTCGTAAATATAGTCCTTACCTGCCCAATACCAGGTTTGATTGCGAGCACTGACGAAATTTTCGCTAAAGTCAACGACAACTTTGTCTTCATCCACCTGCGCCCATGTATTAATCGTACATGTCAGGCTTATCAATATGCCCAAAAACATTCTTTTCACGCTTCAAAGGTAGGAATTAATTTTATTATCACCGAAGTAATTAAGAAAGTTTATAAAAATAAGTATGCTTTTATTTTGTACGATAACATACTTTGTATTAACTTCGCCCCGGAATCTAAAATACGATTTACATGGACGCCAAAGAATCCTTAAAGATTGTGCTTTCTGCGCTTAGCGAATTAAAGAAGCAGCATCTTACGCGCCAGATTCTCATAGACTTCGTTCGGGGAAACGAAACTCGTGAAATCATGGAGCGTGGGCTGAATGAGCTGGAATCTTTCGGTTTGGGAGATAAGCACGAAGAACCCTATTATAATACTGTTATAGATCAGGCCACAACCGAAAAATATCTAAAAGTCAATACCGATGGCTGTTCCATTACGGCCAAAGGTGAACGATATTTGAAGTCTCCTGTTCCGTTTATCTTGCAGGGCGACAATGAAGAGGAGCCCAATGCCAGCGATAACGAAATGCTCGACATTTTGGTGGAAACAGCGCTGAGTGACAAGGAAGAAGATATCGCTCAGGTGCCGACACACCCTTCCAATTCGCCTGTCAGGTCACAGCAGATGATACGCCTTATTCAGGCCATCGACCTGAAAATGCCGCTCGACGATTATGCCGAACAGTATCAGATAGATTTTGACGAGGTGCTGGACAATCTGGAACATCTAATAAAGCGCGGTGTGAATATAGACATCTCGTACTTTACCAATGATGTATTAGGTAAGGAATGTCTGGACGAATTGCACGAGTATTTCGACGAGGTGGATGGTGACTTGCAGAAAG
Source organism: Bacteroidaceae bacterium (assembly GCA_017960985.1). Classification (GTDB taxonomy): domain Bacteria; phylum Bacteroidota; class Bacteroidia; order Bacteroidales; family Bacteroidaceae; genus Physcousia. Next base: position 7,101 of record JAGCYD010000079.1, on the reverse strand, counting down.
CCTTCGAGGAGTTCTATGGCATTTACCAGCCCGAGGAGATTCGTCTGGCTCGCCTCGTTTGGAAAAAGTAAATTTCCCTATATACTTATATATTATAGGCTCGTCAGGAACTGCTGCGTTACCTTGAACGAGCGGTCTGCCATTTCTCCCCAGAAGTTGTTGTATTGTTGCTGGTGTGCATCCGCTCCGGGTGTGTCGCTGATGATACGGAAGGATACAAACGGTACCTTTTGCAGATAACATACTTGTGCGATAGCGGTACTTTCCATATCCACCGCCAGTGCTTCGGGGAAGTTCTCTTTTATTTTTGCCAGTTCGGTCTTCGAGGTAATGAACTGGTCGCCCGTGCAGATAAGTCCGGCATGGATTTTAGTATTAGTTGCTAATGCCTGTGCTTTCTCTACAAGTTGTTTTGCTGCCGTAAAGCGTGCGGGAAGTCCCTGTACCTGTCCCAATTCGTACCCGTCGCCAATGCTGACATCGTGATAAGCCAGTTCGGTCGAAACCACTACATCCATTACATCTAGACAAGTGTCGATACCTCCTGCACATCCTGTAGATACGATGCAGTCTGGGGTATAATGCCCGATGAGCAGTGTGGTGCCCATGGCCGCATTTACTTTTCCGATGCCACATTGCATCAGTACGATTTCGTGTTGTCCGATTTGTCCCAATGTAAATTGTGTGCCACGCACTTTTTCTTCCCTGTGCCCAGACATCAGTCGGGTCAGTTGGTCAAATTCCACGGACATGGCAACAATGATTCCTATTCTCATGGCTTTAAGTATTTATTGGTTTCGTGGGCAATGACACCACTCAGCAAAATAAGGCTTAACAAGTTGGGGATAGCCATCAGCGCATTCATGGTATCGGCAAAGTCCCATACAAGCGAAAGTTTCACTATAGCCCCGATAAAGACAAACATGATGAAGGCCAGACGGTATATCTGTATGACACGCTTTCCGCCTAAGTATTCGAGTGCTTTTTCTCCGTAGTAACTCCATCCCAGAATGGTGCTGAAAGCAAAAGTAACGATGCCGAATGTCAGTAGCGGTGCCCCCACAACAGGTATCTTTGCAAAAGCCATCTTTGTCAGTATGGCCCCGTTAGAATAGTCGATATCGCCGTGCATCAAAATGCTGCTTACCAGTACCACTCCCGTCAGGGCACAGATAACTACCGTGTCCCAAAAAGTTCCCGTACTGCTCACCAATGCCTGTCGAACAGGATTCTTGGTCTGTGCCGCCGCCGCCATAATGGGCGCCGAGCCCATGCCACTCTCATTGCTGAACAGTCCGCGAGAGATACCAAATCGTGCCGTAGCCATAATGCTGGTACCGACGAAACCGCCTCCTGCAGCCTCTGGTGAGAATGCACTACGGCATATCAGCCGTATGGCAGGGCCGATATAGCCTGCATTCTGAAAGAGGATATAAACACACCCCACAATATACAGCAAGGCCATAAAGGGAACGAAAGCCGTACAGAATCGTGCAATACCTTGTATGCCAAGCAAAATAACCATTGCCGTACACAGGGATACAATCAGTCCTGTGGCATAGGTGGGTATGTTGTAAGTTTCCTTGAAGAGCATGCTGATGGCGTTGCTCTGTACCATATTACCGATGCCGAATGCCGCTATAGCCGTGAATACACAGAAGAGGATGGCGCCCCATCGCCAGCCCAGTCCTGTTTCCAGCGCATACATGGGTCCACCCAGCATCTGTCCGTTGCTCGTCTTTCGACGGTATTTCACAGCCAACAATCCTTCGGCATACTTTGTGGACATGCCTAAAACGCCCGTTATCCAACACCAGAAAACAGCCCCCGGACCACCGAGTGATATGGCTGTGGCTACGCCCACGATATTGCCCGTGCCAATGGTAGCCGCCAAAGAAGTTACCAGTGCGGCAAACTGCGACACATCGCCCTGAGCGCCTTCATCCCGCGTTACACTCATCCGTAAGGCTTTCAACAGATGACGCTGGGGAAACTTCAGTCGCAGGGTAAGAAACAGATGGGTACCCAACAACAGGACAATCATCGGCCAGCCCCAAAGCAGACCGTTTATCCAAGCTATCGATGTAGATATGGTTTCGTAAATACTCATTTTTCGAGGGACAAAGATAATGAAAAAATTTTGGAAATCGCGGGTATAATCGTATCTTTGCACAGAAGTATGCCCATATAAAGACATGAAGGTTATAGAACTTATAAAAGACAAGACCAGTCAGCCTTTCTCGTTCGAGGTTTTGCCCCCCTTGAAAGGTAGCGGCACAGAAGGTCTTTTTCAGACCATCGACCGCCTGCGCGAATTTGCTCCCCGATATATCAACATCACGGCCCACCGCAGTGAATATGTCTATAAGGAACTGGAAAACGGACTGATGCAGCGTCAGCGCATTCGTCGCCGTCCAGGCAGTATAGCCATAGCCGCTGCTATACAACAGCGATACGGCATACCTGTAGTACCCCATCTTGTATGCAGCGGCAACACGCGTGAGGATTTGGAATACACACTGATAGACCTGCAGTTCTTGGACATCAGCGATTTGTTGGTGCTGCGTGGTGACAAGGCGAAAGACGAGGCTTCGTTTCAGCCCACGGGCGATGGACCTGCCCATGCAACGGAACTCATCCAGCAAATCAACCGCTTCAACCAAGGAGAGTTCTTCGACGGTACACCCATCAAGAATCCGGGAAAACCTTTCTCCTTTGGCGTGGCCTGCTATCCCGAGAAACACGAGGAAGCCGCCAATCTGGAGAGCGATATGGCAGTGTTGAAGCAGAAGGCCGACTTGGGAGCCGAGTATGCTGTGACCCAGTTGTTTTACGACAACGAAAAATATTTCTCTTTCGTCAGGAAGGCACGCGAGATGGGTATCACCATTCCCATTGTACCAGGTATCAAGCCTTTGGCGAAATTCAGCCAACTGACAATTGTGCCCAAGTCGTTCCATTGTGATTTGCCCGAGGCACTTTATCGTGAGGCCGCCAAATGCAAGACCGACGAGGAGATGAAACAGGTCGGTATCGAGTGGGCCACGGCACAGTGCAAGGAACTGCTTGCCAAGGGCGCGCCCAACTTGCATTTCTATACCGTGAGTGCAGTGGATAGCATTTGCCAGATAGCCAAAAACATCTATTAAAGATTGCACCGAATAGAAGAGAGCATGAAGTTCCAGGACATTATCGGACAAGAGGAGGTTATCTGCCAACTGGTACAGCAAGTGAACCAGGGGCGACTGCCTCATGCCCTGATGCTTTGTGGTCCTGCGGGTAGCGGAAAGTTGGCAATCGCCTTGGCGCTGGCTCGATACATGCTTTGTGAACATCCTGTCGAGGGAGAACCTTGTGGACAATGCCACGCTTGTCTGATGACAGAGGGATGGGCACATCCCGACCTGCATTTCTCGTTTCCGCTTGTAAAGACGAAATCCACGGACCAGCCTGTTTCCGACGACCGTCTGACGGAATGGCGTGAACAACTGTCGCGCACTCCTTACTTCACCGCCAATGACTGGTTGGCCGACTTGAAGGGAGAGAACCAGCAACTGCAGTTCTATGTCAGCGAAAGTGATGCCTTGCAGCACAAACTTTCCATCAAGTCCAGTCAGGGCGGATACCGCGTGGTGATAGTATGGTTGCCCGAGAAGATGCCGCCAGCCACAGCCAACAAACTATTGAAACTTATCGAGGAACCCCCTTCGAAGACCCACTTCCTGATGGTTTGTCAGGAGCCCGACCAGGTATTGGGCACTATCTTGAGCCGCACCCAGCGTATTCTGGTTCCGGCATTGAGCGAGGAAACCATTGCAAAGGCGTTGTCTGAACGGCACGACTTGCCCCAGGAGAAAGCACAGAATCTGGCACATATTGCACAGGGAAGTTATACACAAGCCTTGCAACTGGTACAGGAAGACAACGACCGCAAGGAATATTTCGACTTGTTCGTGGAACTCATGCGCCTGTGTTACATGCGTAAGGCCAAGGACATGCGACAGTGGGCCGACCGCGTGGCAGCCTTGGGGCGCGAGCGACAGAAGAACATGCTCGAATACTGCCAGCGCCTTGTCCGCGAGAATTTCATCTATAACTTCCGTCATAAGGAACTGAACTATATGACGGAGGAAGAGAATCAGTTTGCCGAGAAGTTCGCCCGATTCATCAACGAGCGCAATGTCATCCCCCTGATGGAAGAACTGACAGCATGCCAGACGGATATCGAACAAAATGTGAATGCCAAGATGGTGTTCTTCGACCTTACACTGAAAATAACATTATTACTGAAATAAAGGGATATGGAATTAGAATATAAATGCGGAAACTGCGAGCGAGGCCTCTGTGCCAAGGGTTGCGGAAAAGGACAGTGCCAACTGAATGTACACGACTATCTGGCAGACCTTCCCGACAACCAAGAGGCAACAGACCTGGTGGAAGTGCAGTTCAAGAACACCCGAAAAGGATATTATCGCAACGACAACCACCTGAACATCAACAAGGGCGATATCGTTGCCGTTGAGGCTTCGCCAGGTCACGACATCGGCATCGTGACCATGACGGGACGGCTCGTTTCGTTGCAGATGAAGAAGGCTTTCATCAAGCCCGGTGAGGAGTTGAAGCGGATTTACCGCATCGCCCGTCCTGCGGATATGGAGAAATACAACGAGGCCAAGGCGCGCGAACACGACACCATGATACGGAGCCGTCAGGCTGCCAAGGACCTCGGACTGGAAATGAAGATAGGCGATGTGGAGTATCAGGGCGACGGGAACAAGGCCATATTCTATTATATTGCCGACGGTCGTGTGGATTTCCGCGAACTTATCAAGGTGCTGGCCGAATTGTTCCATGTGCGTATCGAGATGAAGCAGATTGGTGTCCGTCAGGAAGCAGGGCGCATTGGAGGCTTCGGCCCCTGTGGTCGTGAATTGTGCTGTGCCACATGGGTACGCTCGTTCCAGAGTGTCGGCACGGCAGCCGCACGCTTCCAGGATGTCAGCCTAAATCCGCAGAAACTCGCTGGACAATGTGCCAAACTGAAGTGTTGCATGAACTATGAAGTTGACCAGTACATTGAGGCCGGTCGCCGTCTGCCCAGTCGCGAGATATCGCTGTTTACCATTGATGGGGAATATTTCTTCTTCAAGGCCGACATCCTGTCGAATATGGTTACATACAGCACCGACAAACGGATTGCCGCCAATCTGGTAACCATTTCTGCCCAGCGTGCCCTCGAGGTTATCGAGATGAACCGCCGTGGCGAGAAGCCCGATACGCTGGAGGAGGGTGGACGGAAGGCTGCTCCGCGTCCCGTGGACCTTGCTGCACAGGACGACTTGCACCGCTTCGACAAAAAGAAGAAGAAAAAGAAGAAGCACAGAAACCACAACGAAGGTAGTCAGAATACGCATACTCCCGCAAATGAAGAACAGTCCTAAGCTGTTGCTCGTCCTTCTTTTCCTCCTTTGTGCCTCCTGCACAAAGAAGATTATAGTACACCATTACGAACATATCGACAATGATGGCTGGACACGCTACGACACGCTTTCATTCGAGATACCGCCCGCTGCTGCCAGTGGAGATTATTCCTTATTCTTGGGGATGCGCTATTCCAACGATATGCCCTACGAGGGTATTTGGATAGAGGTAGAGACCCAATTCAGCCATCCGCACTACGCCAGTCTTGACACCCTTTATTTTCTGACTGCCGACAGCATAGGCATGCTGCTCGGCAAGGGCATAAACTTGAAACAACAGGAAATGCCGTTGTCGTCCCTGAACCTCAAAGAAGGTCAGCAAGGCCTTGTCAGGGTTCGCCATATCATGGCACGCAATGTATTGCCTTTTGTCCGCGATATCGGAATCAGGGTTGTGCAGGAAGATACTCCCTAATCTCTTAATCGGTAGGTATGAAGTTGTGTACACATATTCGTTACCGCTTGTTTCAGGGGTTGAAGATAGCAGCCCTCCTCCTGTCCCTTGTCTCCTGTGGCCCCGGGCATGGTCGTTATGCTCAGTTGCTTGAGGAAGCCGAGTGGATGAACCGCAACGACAGCCTGTTCACCACCGATTCCGTCATGCTCCGTGTCGCCCGTCACTACGACCACTGGTGGTATAGCCACAACACACGCATGAAGGCCTACTACCTGCTCGGCTGTGCCTACCGCGACCTGGGCGAGGCCCCTGCTGCCATCCACTACTATAATATGGCAGTGGAAAGGGCCGACACCCTTTCCCCCGACTGCGACTATGCCACCCTTTTCCGCGTCTATGGTCAGATGGCTATGGTTTATGGTTTCCAGAACATGCCCTGGGAGAAGCGCGAGGCTATCGAACACTACAAACACTTTGCTTTGTTGGCTGGCGATACGCTCAGTTCCATTATAGCCTACGAACAGATGACGGATGTCTGCTACCAGTTGGATGACACTTTGGGGGTCTATGCCTATACCGACAGCGCCAGTATGCTTTATCGGAAATATGGGTATGAACAACGGGCTTACTCCTGTTACCCAACTATAATATTTGTATGTGTAACAAGTAGAAACTTTTCTCGGGCAGCCTACTATATGAACCAGTTTGAACATAAGTCGGGATTATTTGATGAATCAGGAAAAATTGAGTCTGGCCGAGAACTATATTATTATTCTAAGGGTTTATATTATATAGGTATAAATAAGACTGATTCTGCCGAAGTCTATTTCCGCCGTCTCCTTCCATACGGCTACCCATACGAAGCCTACAAGGGTCTGCTTTCCGTATATGAAGCGAGGAACAATACCGATTCCATTATAAAGTATGTGGACCTGTTTGAGAATGCCATGACCCGATGGATGGGAAGCCGCCAGTATAGTGAAATTCTCCAGTCCTCTGCCCTGTACAAATACGAGAGGAATCAACATCTGGCAGAACAAAAAGCCAGACAAGCACAAGCCACTTTATACTTGGTTCTTTTCTTATTGCTTCTACTTGTTCTTATTGTATTGTTATCTTATCAAGGGTATCGCCATTATAAAGCCAAAATTCTGAAGAAAGAACAAGCTTATAGGCAACTAATCGCAGAATATGAAAAAACTCAGCAAGAGTATCAGCAGAAAT